>DATMYZ010000316.1:0-3127 GCA_035560675.1 Clostridia bacterium | reverse complement strand
CTTCCTGACGCTTTGCCGGGTGATGAACTACACCCGTACGGCGCAAATGCTCAATGTAACGCAGCCCACTGTGACGCAACACATTCGTTATCTTGAAGGGCAGTACGGCTGTAGTCTGTTTTCTTACGTCGGTAAAACGCTGTCGCTGACGCCACAGGGCAAGCGGCTACGCGATTTCGCCCTTTCGATGGCCTATAACAGCCAGCGCATCCAAGAATGCATGCGCCAGAGCGGGGAACTGCTGCCCGCTATGCGTCTGGGCGCAACCAAGACCATCGGCGAATTTGTCATAGGGCCAATGATTAGTGCCTATTTGCGGGAGAATCCCGCCTGTAGGCTCAGTTTGCTGGTGGATAACACCCATACGCTGCTAGGCCTGCTTGAGCGCGGAGAGCTGGATTTTGCGGTGCTTGAGGGCTTTTTTGATAAGTCTAAATATGGCTATCAGTTGTATAAAAACGAGAGCTTTCTCGGCGTGTGTGCCGTTAACCATTCGCTGGCTGACCGGACGCTGACAATAGATGATATCATGTCGCAAAATATTATTATCCGAGAACCGGGCTCGGGCACGCGCGCTATTTTTGAGCAGCTTCTCATGCAGCATAATTACTCATTTGAAAGCATTTCTCAAACCACTGTCGTCAGCGATTTCTCGGTCATAAAGCAGCTGGTCTGTGACGGAATTGGCATTGCATTTTTATATGAACCGGTTGTGCGCGCCGAACTGCAAAACGGCAGATTAAAAAAGCTGCACCTCACCGACATGGAGGCGCAGCGGGAATTTAATTATGTTTTTTTAAAACAGTCGCTGTTCTTAGAAGACTGGCAGCGCTTTTTTGCCAGTCAGATTGACTAGGGGGTGTTGTAAAAAGCCATGGAAAGAGACAGCGCACCTAAAAAGCTGCTCAAATCAGAGCTGTTGGCTGCAAAAATACCCTGTCTTTACTTTTAAAAGGCAGGGTATTTTGAGTTAATATTTTGATGAAGTAACGTTACTGATCTTTTTAGGAGCATCCATATCTAGCAAAGGCATTTCTTTAACTTCGTCCGAATGTAGCTTGAATTTTATAATCTCCTGATGCAGCATTTCAGACTGGCCAAACAGCTCTTCGCTGGCGGCTGCGCTTTGCTCGGCGGTGGCGGAGTTGGTCTGTACTACAACTGAAACCTGATCGACGCCTTGTGTAATCTGTGCGATAGCTAGGGCCTGCTCAGACGAAGATCGATCTATTTTTACAATGTTGGTTTTTACCAGCATAGATTTTTCGGCGACCGCTTTAAGGGACTTAGCTGTCTCCTGCGCAATCTTAGAGCCCTGCGTTACCTCATTAACGGAGCCCTTTATCAGCGCATTGGTTTGCTTGGCTGCCTCGGCAGATTTACTGGCTAAATTGCGAACCTCGTCGGCCACAACAGCAAATCCCTTGCCAGCCTCACCAGCCCGTGCAGCTTCAACCGCGGCGTTAAGCGCCAGAATATTGGTCTGGAATGCGATATCCTCAATAACTTTGATAATTTTCCCGATCTGGTTAGAGGACTGATTAATAGCGTTCATAGACCGCAACATTTTCTCCATGTGACTGTTGCTTTCGTTAATGCCCACAACAGCTTCATCAACATAGTTTGCTGCTTCGTGCACCTGCGTCGCATTATTTTGAATACCCCTCGAAACCTCGTTTATCGAGGCGGAGAGCTGCTCAATGGCGGCGGCCTGCTCGGTTGCACCTTGCGACATGGCCTGTGCGCCGCTTGAAATCTGGCTGGCTCCAGACGAAACCTGATCAGAAGCAGTCTGGATGTGCAGCATCGTCTGGTTCATGGCGCTTATAATTGCTGTCATGGCCGTGTTGATCGGCACAAAATCGCCGGAGAAATCAATGCTTGGCGAAATATTCAGATTACATCGCGCAATTTCGCCTAAAACGCGAGAGATTTCACCAATATAACCTTGCAGTGTGGTGGCGGTGTGTTTAAGACTTGTGGCAATGTCGCCAAGCTCATTGTCTTCTTTGATGTATAGCTCTGCTGACAAATTGCCTTTGCCCAGCTCCTGAGAAAAATGTACAATATCGGAAACCGGCTTAAGCGACCCTTTCAAAAGCCATGTTGATAAAACGGCCAATGCCACGATGCTGGCTGCTGCAATGGCCATGATAAGCAAAATGACCCGGTAGGTTGTTTTTAAGGCTTCTGAACGATTAACCACAAATGCACTGGACCAGTTCTGATTGATACCGTCTATTTTTATGGGTTCAAAAATTTCAATGGCCGTACCGCCAAATATACGGTTTTCAGCGTCATGCATATGCCCCTGCCCGGTAGCAACCGCCATCAGTGAATCCATATTGTCAGTCTGAAACTGTGTTCCGAACAACGAATGGTCAGCCGTATGTGCGACGTAGTTATTATTGTTGGTCAGAATAAAGCTATAAGCGGTTTTATAGTTGTTAGTGTCGTAAGGCAGACTGTTTAAGGTATCGGTGAGTATATCGCAGTTAGCGACGCCGACAAAGGCCCCGTTGTGGTCGACAATGGGATTACTGATGGTAACCAGCCAAACGGTCTCGCCGTTAGAAAGCTGATAAGAATACGGTTCGGTGATATGTGCCGAAAGCGTCCCCTTACTCGTGGCATAATAGTCCCCATAACGGTACGATGTATAGTCGTTGGCGATGTCAAGCATCATGGAATCGCCGTTACGGTAGACGTAATAAGATAACCCGTCAGGCGTATTAGGGAAAAATTTGTTCGGCTCCGCTGCAAAATAAGCTGAGAAAATCCGTGGATCATCCAGTGCTGAATGCAGTGCTTTTTTAATCATCATATCGGCGTTGGCGTTGTCTAAAAGCATGTACCGTTTAAATTCTTTAGACATGGCGGCGGAAGAGTTTTGCATAGCCTGCAAATATTCTCCGGAAATAGAGGCATTTTTGCTGGCTAAAAAGCCGACCTGTTTTTCAATCATTCCGTTAGTCAGATTTGTTAATGCGATAGCCAAAACTGACACCATTAAAACCATCACCAAAAAAATGCAGGTAATAATTTTAGCGGGAACGGCGAAGGACATTTTTTTCATTGCGCTTTTGATACTCACATTTTTCACCTCTTTCAGCCAGCCTTGTAAATT
>DATMYZ010000315.1:0-5816 GCA_035560675.1 Clostridia bacterium | reverse complement strand
TATCTTTACCGCTCGGTGCACCGCCATAAAATCGGTTCATCGCCAGCAGAACCTCGTGCTCCTTGTCTCGGAGAATTTCTTTAAGCGTCCCCGTCACCACCGGCGGCACTGCCTGCGCGATAAGACCCCCTTTTTCATTGCTGCTGTCGGGCCGGATACCGCGCAGCTTGTTCGGCAGGCTTGCGGCGGTAAGCAGCTGCTGCTTTTCAAAAGTGATCATATATTCAATACAGTTTTCAAGTTCACGCACATTGCCCGGCCAGTCGTACTGCATTAAAAGCCGCTGCACATCCGCCGCCATGCCATTTACGTTTTTATTCAGCTTATCGGTATACTTTGCGATGAAATGCCGGATAAGCACGGGAATATCCTCCCTGCGCTCACGCAGCGGCGGAATGGAAAACGATATGACGTTGAGGCGGTAATATAAATCTTCCCGAAACTCGCGATTGGCAATCATCTCTTCCAGATTGCGGTTGGTAGCCGCTACAATCCGCACGTCCACATCGACAGGGTTGCGCCCGCCAAGTCGGTCCACCTTGCGGTCGCTGAGCACCCGCAAAATTTTAGCCTGAAGATATAAAGGCATATCGCCGATTTCGTCCAAGAACAGCGTTCCGCCGTTTGCTAGCAGAAATTTTCCTATTTTGCCGCTCTTGCGGGCGCCGGTAAACGCGCCGCCCTCATAGCCAAATAGCTCACTTTCTAACAGCGTATCAGGGATAGCCGCACAGTTGATGCTGACAAACGGCCGGTCGCTGCGCTTGCTGTTGGTGTGTATCAAGCGGGCGAACAGCTCTTTGCCGGTGCCGCTCTCGCCTAGAACCAGAATGTTTGCGTCGTGGCGAGCGGCCTGGTGCACCTGCTCAATCAGTGCGCGCATATTAGCGCCGGAGGCAATAATTTCGCCGCTGAAAAACTCCTTGCCGTTATTTTGCATGATCGTATCCTGCACATGCTTAAACTGGTCAATCATACACAAGACGCTGCCGTTGCCATCCACAATAGGGTGTGCCTGCACCATGAGCGCGCAGGCAGTTTTTCCGATGGTGCTGTGAATCTCACGGCCGCGCGACTCGCCCGACTGTCGTGCCAGATCGGCGAGCGCAAACACCTCGGCAAGCAGCGTGCGGCAAATCTTATCGTTTTCAAAATGCAGATATTGCTGCGCCAGCGAATTCATCTGCAAAATCTGATCAGGCTCGGCGCAAAGCAGCAGACCATTGAGCGCCGTTTCCATAGTGGAACGCAGTTGGCAGATTGTCGCCGCCTCTCGCTCAAGCAAAATCTGCTGCTCAAGCTTAGAGGCGATGAGTTCGGCCAACTTTTCTAGCGAACGTATATATTGGCTGCGCTTTTGCAGAAGAATTTGCTGCTGTCTGGCATTAAAAGACGCCAGCACCAACACGCCCTCCACCCTGTTCATCAGTAAAATGGGCTGTAAAATCAGCGAGTAATATTCGGGATCGGGAAAATCCAGCGTCCGGGTATACTCCGAGGTGTCGATGACCACCATCGGTTTGCCGTCGCGTATGACCTGTCGGGTATAGCTGTGCTTCCAAATTTGATCCGATTCAGGGGTGTCCGCCACCTGCTGCGAAGCATGGCGGTAAAATCCCGTCGCTGCCACCCGCCGAAAAGGCGAGGTGCATATCACGGTGAGTTCCATCTCCAAAGATGCCGCAAAAGATTCAACGAGCGTATCTAAAAAATCTTTTAAATCCACCAGTGTCATGGTCTGTTTCTCCTTCATACAACACATCCGCTTTGCCCTTAAAGACACGCCGTCCGCCCGGCTTATAAGGCACTGTTTTCAGTCGACTTTGCATCGACTTAATTCGGGGTTTTTCGCGCGTTTTTTATTTAATATTAACCTAACCGCATGTAAAATACAACTGTGCTTTAATATAGATATCCCATCCAAGTCGCCCATTTTTTCCCATATATAAGCCATTTTTAAGTCGACGTAGTTGCTCGAATTCCCAACAGACTGCCGGTAACCAGCAAAAAAGAACATCGTTGGGCAGCTCCTCACGGAACGACCCAACGATGCTTTTTCGAGAATATTTTTAAATGTTTTTGCAACTACCTACCCCAGTAAATCACAGCAAACCTTAAAAACTTAAAGCAGAACCAGCGGGCAAAGAATAGCAACAGCCGCAGTCAAAATAATAAACAGCGGACCGCCGATCTTGACATAGTCGCTAAACACATAGCCTGCAGGTAAAATCTGCATGTTGACCGCAGTACCAATCGGCGTGGCAATAGCCATGTTGGTCGTAATGCCGATCGCAATAACAAAGGGCAGCGGGCTGATGCCAAGGGTGAGCGCCATAGAGATATAGATAGGCGTCATCATAGAGGCAACACCACCGTTCTGCATAAAGAGCGTAAGTACACTGCAAAGGACGACTAGCACGGTCATGAGCACGATCACAGAGGCATTCTGTCCGCCGAACACGCCAAGCACGGCATTGGCAATGACTGCACCGCCGCCGGATACGTCAAGTCCAGTACCAAGACCGGTGATGGCGCCGATCATAATCAGAACGTTCCAGTCCATATGGGCAAGTGTCTCTTTAATCGGAATAGCGCCGGTCATCAGCAACACGGTCGCGCCGAGCATAGCGATATTGGCAATGTTCAGATAATCGCTGAACGGCTTAAAGCTGCAAATCATAAAGCCAATGATGCACAGCACCAGAACGACGATGGAGAGAGTGCCCTTCCATTTCGGAATGCTGTCATATTTGCTCAGGTCGATATCGGTAGAAGAAAGCGCAAAGATGTTATTTTTGTCAAAATCGGGGCTTTCAGGCTTTAAAGCCCACTTTAATATAGGATAACCAATCGTCATCCAGAAAAGCACCTGCAAAATACAGACCGGCCACATGACGCGGGTCATGTCGAACACACCCATGCCAGCCTCGTAGCCCTTGGTACCCATGAGGATAGAGTTGGCAGTCACCTGAGAAACCGAACCGGCCAGCGTAGCGGCGCCGCCGACGATGCAGGCAATACCGGCAGGCATAATGACCATTTTAGAACGAATTCTTCCATTGGAACCAGCCGCAACCGCCGCAATAATGGGCATCCACATCGCGATACAGCCGGAATTGCTTAAAAAGGCGGACATGACGGTGCAAATGATAACGACAAATACAATGAACCATTTTTCATTTTTGGCAATGGACAAATTGCCGATCTTAGCACCCAGACGCTGAGCAATACCGGTCTGGAACAGGGCGTCGCCGACGATCATCATACCGGCAACCATGACGATGGAGCTGCCGCCAAAGCCGGAATAGATCTGAGACAATTTCATTTCGGGAATTAAAATGCCCATAGCCAGCGTGCACAGGCAAGCCGTAACGCTCATCGGAAGTTTATTGATCATGAACAGAGCCATGGTGATGAGGGTAATAATAATTGCAATGGTGCTTGACGTCATAGGAATTCTCCTTTTTTAATAAAATGGATTTTCTAAAACAGACGCTGCCCGAGTCTACTCTTTTTTAGTACTGTAATCGTACCACCCCTTACCGGTTTTTTTGCCGAACGCACCCTTCTCGAACTTTGCAATTACAAGCGGACTGGGCTTGTCGTACTCGTCGCCACTTTCAGCATATCGGTCGCGGCGAACATAATAGTTGACATCAATACCCGTTAGGTCCATTAAACGGAACGGCCCCATCGGATAACCAAGCCCTTTTTCACACGCAGTATCAATATCCTCAACCGAGGCAATCCCCTTTTCAAGCAGCAGACAGGCCTCTCGCGTGACGGCTGCATTGATGCGGTTGGCAACGAAACCCGAGATTTCCTTATTGATGATAATGGGCTTTTTGCCCGTATTGCGTGCAAATTCTCTCGCTGTCTGAATTGTTTCTTCACTTGTGTGCGGTCCGCGCACAAGCTCTACCAGCTCCATCACCAGCGCGGGGTTAAAATAATGAATGTTTAAAAGCCGACCGGCATTTTCTGTCACATCGGCAAACTTAGAGCTGACCATATTTGAGCTGTTGGTAGCTAAAATGGCGTCGGGCTTGGTGATTTTGCTGATGCGCCCAAACAGCTCGCGCTTAATCTCAAGATTTTCGATAATCGCTTCGATGATCAGATCTGCCTGTTCGGCAGAAGCGTCAACATCTTTAGAAAACGAGAGGTTCGCCGCTACCTTGTCGGCATCCTCCTGCGTGATGCGGCCTTTGGCCACCCGTCCGGCCAGATAGTCGCCGGCCCACGCCTGTGCCTTGTCTACCGCCGCGGCAAAAGAATCGCAAATAATAACCTTATAGTCGTGCGCACGGCCGTTTAAAACGGTATTCATGGCAATCTGCTGCCCCATTGCGCCTGCGCCGATGACAACAATGGTTTTAATTTGATCAATAGTCATAAAACATACTCCCTTATCATAATGCCTGTGTTGGTGTTATGCCAGATTTAATTGCGAGTATTTCGCCGCGTTTTGGATTTTACTAACAAGCCCCTAGTCGATGCGTTCAATGATCGTCGCCATTGCTTGTCCACCACCAATGCACAGTGTGGCAAGCCCGAAACGGCCACCGGTGCGCTGAAGATTGTGCAGCAGTGTGACGATAAGACGGGTGCCGGTGCAGCCGAGCGGGTGCCCCAGCGCGATGGCACCGCCGTTGATGTTGACCTTTTCCGGGTCCAGGCCTAAGTCACGAATGCAAGCAACCGCCTGCGCGGCAAAGGCTTCGTTAAGCTCTACCAGGTCAATCTGGTCAATCGTCATGCCGGTGCGTTCAAGTACTTTTCGGGTGGCGGGCACAGGGCCGTAACCCATAATGGCGGGGTCAAGTGCCACGCGGGTGATCCCCACTATTTTGGCCAGCGGCTTTAGGCCTAACTCTTGAACCTTTTTCTCTGACAGCAGCACCAGTGCTGCTGCGCCGTCGTTGCGTCCGCAGGAATTGCCGGCTGTGACGGTGCCGTCTAGCTTGACGATGGGCTTTAGCTTTGACAGTGCTTCCACCGTCGTACCGGCACGTGGGAATTCGTCGGTGTCAAATACGAGGGTGTTTTTCTTAGACTTGATTTCCACGGGAACAATCTCCGCCTTGAAATGCCCCGCTTCAATCGCCGCCAGTGCGCGGCGTTGGCTTTCAGCAGCAAAGCTGTCCTGTGCCTCGCGCGAGATGTTAAAGCGCTCGGCAACGTTTTCGGCGGTTTTGGGCATACTCAGTTCCTTGCCGTAGACTGAATGCGGCTGTGCGGTAGAGCCTGCCTCCACATTGGAATCAATCAGGGTCAACGTGCCGTCGCCCCAACGTTCATTGCGCAGATAGTGCGGCGCTCGACTCATGTTCTCGGTACCGCCTGCGACAATGACGTCCGCCTCACCACACCAAATCTCCTGACATCCGTTGAGTATGGCCTGCATAGCAGAGGCACACAGCCGGTTGACCGTAAAGCCTGGAACCGATTCGGGCAGTCCCGCCTCAAGTAATGCACATCTTGCAATATTAGAAGCTTCCGTGCTTTGACGCACTTCGCCAAAAACCACTTCATCAACCTGGGTGCCCTCAACGCCGGATCGTCGAAGCGCTTCTTTAATGACCAGTGCGCCCAGCTCATGCGCCGGAACGCCCTTGAGCGCCCCTCCGTATTTGCCAACCGCTGTCCGAACAGCACCCATGATATAGATGTTTTCCATCCACTAATCCCCCTTCTGCCATCTTGCCGGCGTGCCGCCAGTTTTGTTTGGCCGCCGCGTCACTAATATAACAAGAGCAATATTGATGCCAACTCTTGGACGATATGCAAATTTGCAGACGCGCACTTACTTATAT
>DATMYZ010000314.1:0-8682 GCA_035560675.1 Clostridia bacterium | reverse complement strand
GCTTACATGTTTTTTAAAAGACTAAATATTCTTTGCCGCAAAGAAGCCAAATAATGCACCGCAAAGCGTAATAAGTGAAAAGGCAAAGACAATCTGCACCTCGCTGTAGCCTGACATCTCGAAATGGTGATGAATAGGGCTCATTTTAAAGATACGCTTGCCGGTAGTTTTAAAGCTGATCACCTGCAACACGACCGACATGGATTCACAGATGTAAATAATGCCAGTGAACGCCAAAATCATTGGTAATCCCACACCAAAGGCCATCGCCACGACGCAACCGCCTAAAAACATGGAGCCGGTGTCACCCATGAACACCTTTGCGGGGTAAAAGTTGTAAATCAGAAAGCCGATACACCCCCCCGCCACCGCCGCCGCCAGTAGACTGATCTGAAAAAAGCCCAGCACTGACGCCACCATCAAAAAGCCGATAGCCGCCATAAAGGTCACCGAGGCCGCAAGGCCGTCTAGTCCGTCGGTGAGATTAACCGAGTTAACTATATAAACGATGCCGATGGCACAAAGGGGATAGTACGCCGCGCCGAGGTTCCACTGGCCGAAAAAGGGAATGATGAGCGTCGTCGAGCTATCTCCGGCAGCGACCAGACTCCAGAGATATAATCCTGCCACCAGAAACTGCACCACCAGCTTCTGACGGGCGGTCAGCCCAAGGTTCTGCTTTTTGGCCACCTTGACATAATCGTCGGCAAAGCCGATGAGCGAAAAGCCGACTGCCATGAGCAGCCCTGACACCAGGCGGGTGTTAAGTATGCGGTGATAGCCCTGCCCCAGCTCGGGGTTATTGAGTACGGCCGCCGAAAAAACCGCCGAAACAGCGCACAGCACGCCCGCAATAAACATCAGGCCGCCCATAGTGGGGGTGCCCTGCTTGTTCTTATGCCAGTTCGGACCGATATCCAGAATAGTCTGGCCGTATTTGAGCTTTCTTAAATAGGGGATAATCCAGATGCCTAAAATAGCAGTAATACCCAGCGACAGCGCCGCCGATAAAAACAAGTAGCTGTTCACGCGTTTTCTCCTTTGCCGTAAAGCTGTTGGATGACATCCTCCATGCGCATTCCCCGACTGGCCTTAAACCAGATGACATCGCCGGGGCGCACCGCCTTGATAAGCTCTTGCGCAAGCCTATCTTTGCTGTCGTAGTGACAGCAACGCTCCATGCCGGCCTTATCTGCCCCGTTCACCGTGTGCTCAGAAAGCGAACCGCAGGCCATCAGCAAATTGATATCCTGCCGGGCAATAAACGCGCCGCATTCGGCGTGCATGGCCGGGGCATTGGGCCCCAGCTCAAGCATGTCAGAGAGTACCAGAATCCGTCTACCCTTACAGGGGTATGATGAAAGTGCAAGCGCCGCCGCTTTAAGCGAATCGGGCGAACAGTTATAACAATCTTCAACCACCACCATACCTTTAAATGGCACAACGTTCTGGCGCATGCCCACCGGCAGATAGTTTGCCAGCGCGGCGGCCGCCTGGTCCGGCTCTAGGCCCATGACGCAGCCGACGCCGAAAGCGGCCAGTGCATCGAGCACGTTGTGCTGCCCAACCACAGGGATGACAGCGCTGTGCTCGCCCCAAGGCGAGGTGATGATAAAGCGCGTAGAAGCATCTTTCTGGGCAATTTCAGAGGCACGGATTTCGCACGCCTGGTTTGTGACGCCATAGCGGTAGACGGTCAGTCGAGGTGCCTGCACCGTGCTGAGGTATTCGTTGTCGCCGCACAGAAACAGCGGCGCGCCGTCTGGCATGCCCTCAAGCAGTTCAAGCTTTGCCTTTAGAATATTCTCACGGCTGCCAAGCTGCTCGATATGTGAAACGCCAATGGTCGTAATGACACCCACCGAAGGCCTGATCTCGGTCGTTAGGTCACGTATTTCGCCAAAGCCACTCATGCCCATCTCAATGACGGCAGCCTCGTGCGCAGATTCCAACGCAAACAACGTATTGGGCACGCCGATTTCATTGTTTTGGTTACCGGCGTTTTTATGGGTTCGATATTTGGTACTGAGCACCGCGTGGATAAACTCCTTAGTGGTAGTTTTCCCCACGCTGCCCGTCACACCGACAAACGGAATGTCAAACAGCCGACGGTACAGCCCCCCCAGCGAAATCAGCGCCCGCTTGGTGTCTGGAACAACGATGGCCCGTTTCGGGTCAACACCTTCAAAAAGCGCGCTGACCACCACAGCTTCGGCACCATTTTGCAGTGCCGAAGCGGCAAATTGGTTACCATCCAAGTTTTCACCGCAAATGGCGACAAATAGTGTGCCCGCATTTGCCTTGCGCGAATCGGTTACAATCTCGCAAATATCTGCTTCATAGAGTATTTCTGCGCCCAGCGCCCGGGCAATCTGCGACAGCTTTAGCTTTTGCACCGCTATTCTTCCTCCGTTTGTTTTTCCAGCAGCTCCGAGACAATTTCACGTTCGTCAAAATGAATCGTCCCGTGCGCCAACACCTGATAATCTTCATGCCCCTTGCCCGCCAGCAGCAGCACATCACCCGCCCCGCAATTTTTCAGCGCCCACTTTATGGCCTGATAGCGGTCCGGAATGATTTTATAGGGTACATTATGCTCCAGCAGACCGGGCTTTGCGTCCTCTATAATCTGCAAAGGGTCTTCGTTCCTCGGATTATCTGAGGTCAGTACCACAAAATCGGCCAGTCTCGCTGCGGCCTCCGCCATCAGCTTGCGCTTTTTGCGGTCGCGATTGCCTGCGCAACCAAACAAAATCATAATCTTCTGACTGGTGACTGCCCGTACCGCCTGCAATATCTTTTCAATGGCGTCGGGCGAGTGGGCATAATCGCGAATAACAGTGTAGGGCGTTTTGGTGTTCAGCACCTCAAACCGGCCCGGAACCCCCCGGCTTTCGCCCAGCAGCGCCACTGCCTTTTGAAGGTCAAGCCCAAGAGCCATACAAGCCGCTATGGCCGCCATTGCGTTAGAGACTGAAAACTCGCCCGGTACCGGAAATTTGACCCGCGCAATCATTCCGCTGCCCACAAAGGCGAAGGCTGTACCGTCGGCGCGCATTGTAATACTTTTGGCGGTATAATCCGCCTGATCAAGCTTGATGGAGAAGCTTTTAGCTTCGCAGTCAATTTCGCCCAACAGCCGCTTGCCATAGGGATCGTCTATGTTTACCGCCGCCTTATCACATAGTGCAAACAGACTCTTTTTAGCCTGATAATAAGCTTCCATTGTCTTGTGATAATCCAGATGGTCCTGTGTTAGATTGGTAAAAACGCCAACCGCGAACCGGCAGCCTGCCACCCGTTTCTGGTCTAAACCGTGAGAAGAAACCTCCATCACAGCGTATTCGCAGCCTGCCTGAACCATCTGGTCGAGCAGAGAATAAAAGGTCAACGGTTCGGGCGTGGTGTATTTGGCCGGGAAATGCATGCCGCCGACATCGGTTTCAATGGTGCCGATGAGTCCCGTTCTGTGGCCACAGCCTTCAAGTACATCGCGTATCAGATGGGTCACCGTCGTTTTGCCGTTGGTACCGGTTACGCCCACCAGGTTTATTTTTCGCTGCGGGTTGCCAAACAGGTTAGCGCAGCACAGCGAGTAAGCCTCATGGGTGTCGGACGTTAAAATCTGCTGCTCTCCCAGCCCCAAATCGCGCTCAACCACCACTGCTGAGGCACCTTGCTCCAACGCTTTTTTGGCATAGTCATGCCCGTCGTGGGTAAAACCGTTTAAGCAGAAAAACACCGCGCCCGGCGCTACCTGCCGTGTATCGGCACAGACATGCCCGACATCTATATCTGGCAACGGCGCACCGGTTTTCACATCATTGAACAATTGAGAAAGCTTCATCGCGCATCTCTCCTTTCAAAAGCTGTCTGCGGGGTTACTGCTGTCTTTATCCTGGAAGTGCAAAGGTGACCGTCACAACCGCGCCCTTTTCCGCCATTGTTTCAGGGGCCGGTTCCTGACTGATTGCTACGCTCTGAGCATTTTCAACGTCATCCCCAGCGAGCCGGATATTCAATCCCGCATTGAGCAGCGTGCGGTTTGCCTGCTGGGCCGAAAGTCCCAAGACGTTCGGCACGGTAATACTGCCGCTCTGGGTACTCTGATCTGTATAGAGTATGACCGTACTTCCCTTGGGACAAACCTCTTTGGCGGCGGGAAGCTGACGCGTCACCGTAGTTCCTTCTCCGACCAGCTTATATTTCAACCCCTTTGCAGTCAGCATTGCAATGGCGTCGTGAACAATCTGGCCCGAAAGCGCGGGCACCTCGACTTCGAGCTCGGCAAGCTCTTTTTCATTGTATTGCGGTTCTATGCCCAAATAAGGCAACGTGTCGGCCATGATGGCGCCGACAACCGGCGCTGCGATGATGGAACCGTAGACGTTTTGCATATGCGGCTCATCGAGGATAACTAACACGCAGATTTGTGGGGCGTTGGAGGGTGCAACGCCTAAGAAAGACGAGATGCGCTTGGTAACCTCGCCATCCTCTTTGGCGTCAAGTTTTTCGCTGGTGCCGGTCTTGCCTCCGACGCGATAGCCGGGCACATAGGCATAACGGCCCGAACCGTCGGGATCGCCAACCACTTTTTCAAGAATGCCGTCGAGTACCTTGGAGGTCCCTTCGCTGATAACTTGCCGCTTGCAGACCGGTTCGGTGGTGGAGATGACGTTACCCTCGGGGTCAAGAACTTGGCTGACCACATAGGGCTGCATCAGCCTGCCTCCGTTGACCGCAGCCGAAACCGCCGAGACTATTTGTATCGGTGTCACCTTAAACGTCTGTCCAAAGGATGAGGACGCCAACTCTTCGCCCGACTCTTTAGAAAGCGTTGCATAGTCGTAAAAAATGCCGTCCGCTTCACCCGGCAGATCAATGCGGGTCGCCTCTTTAAGCCCGAAGCGGTCGAAGTAATCGTTAAAATGCTCGGGGCCGATCAGCGCGCCCACCATCATAAATGCCGGGTTGCAAGAAAATTTGACCGCTTCGGTAAAGTTGATGGTGCCGTGCCCTGCTGCCTTCCAACAGGCTTTGCGCCGCCCGGCGACAATGTGATAGCCCGGGCAGGTAAAATATTGTCCCGTCGGTTTGACGACGTTTAAATCCAGTGCCATTGCTGAGGTAATCACCTTAAAAACTGATCCCGGCTCGTAAGGGTCGGAAATGGCCTTGTTGCGCCACTGCTCAAACTGCGCTTTGCCAAGCGCCTCCTTGCGGGCTTCTTCCAACGCCTTGGCGCGCTCTGCGCTGTCGGTAATGGCAGACAGCTTTTCAAGCAACGCCGGGTCGCTGGAAAAACTTTCTACCTGCGCGCGCACTCTGTCATCATAAATTTCGTTCGGTTCGTTCGGGTCAAAATCCGGTTTGGTGGCCATAGCCAGAATCGCGCCAGTGTTGACATCCATAACAATTCCGGTCGCGCGGTTATGTACGTTGTGCTCAAGCACGGCTGTTTCAAGGTGGCGCTCAAGACTATGCTGCACCACCTCGTCGATGGTCAGCACCAGCGAGTTGCCATCCACCGGCGCGTACTGCCGCTGATAGGAAGACGGCATATTGCCGCTCTTGGCGTTCTTGGCCGAGACAACCATGCCCGGCGTGCCCGAAAGCACTTTTTCGTACTTCGATTCCAGCCCATAGGCGCCGGTGTTGTCATTAGTCGTAAAACCAAGCACCGTTGAGGCCAGACTGCCGTAGGGATAATAACGCTTGCTGTTTTCGATCAGATGGATGCAACTGAGTTTGTTGTCCAGAGAAAAAGAGGTAATTTTATCCGCTTCCGCCTGCTCAACCCTCTGTTTAACAATCTCGTAATAGCTGGATTTTTTCTGACCTCGCTGGACGATCTTTTCGCGATCAATCTCTAGAAGCGGTGCGAGAAAATCCGCAATTTTGTTGAGTTCCTCGTCCGAATTGATCTCAGCCGGAGAAATGATTACCGCCCAGACGGTGGCCGAAGCCGCCAGCGTTTTCATATTGCGGTCATAGATTGCGCCGCGCTGGGCTGCAATGGTTGTGGGGCGCAGCTGCTGCCGCAGGGCCCTTGTTCGGTTTTCTTCAAAATCTACAAGCTGAAGATAATAAAGTCTGCCTATCAAACCGCAAAATCCAAGCGTAATCATAACCGCCAGAACAATATTCATTTTTATCTTCATTGAATTACTGCTCACCGGTTTTGCCATGCTGCCTCCTGACGATTGCCGTCGAATATGCTGTGAAAAGAAACAAAGAGCTAAGGCATCTGCTGACTTAACTCTCCGTCGTTTTCACTCTATTGCGTTTTTATACGCCACTGCGCCGTCGCCGGATAGGTTCAAAACAGCTTCGGGCATTAAATAGTCTATTTTTTTAAAATCCAAGGTATTCCAAAACGGAGCGATATGCCATATGAATATGATCTGCCAAACCCAGCTGAGGCGCGCGCGCCAGCACAACGCGGTCACCGGCGCCAAGATCGATATACTGAACCTGATAGCTTTCAACCTTAGCCATGCCCAATTGGTTCTCAGCCATTTCCTGTACGGAGCGCAACGAGGTTTTTCCCTCAAGCTCCATTTGCATGAGACGGTTTTCGTTTTTGAGCAGTTCAAATTGCGCTTCGGTATCTTCGATCTGGCTGGTTAGCTCGGTGAGAATCATGTTGTTGTAAAGGATCGCACACACAATAACGAGCACCGCCACAAAAACAGCACCGCCGCGAAGCATGGCGGTATTGGAACCCGAATTGCGGTTTTCGACCACCCGAAGTTCGGGCGGTTGTTTAACCTTTGGTACGCCCGGAGCGGCATAGTGCTGCTCCAGCTTTTCGAAATCGTAAGCCAGATTTGTTTTTGCCACGCCGTTTGTCTCCCCTCGCTATTTTTCAATCCTTTATTTTTTCAATAATGCGCAGCTTTGCACTGTGGCTGCGGTTGTTTTCTAAAAGTTCTTCTTCGCCTGCTGTTACTGGCTTTTTAGAGACAAGCCTGCCCCGCGGTGTTTTACCGCACACACAAACGGGAAAATCCACAGGGCAGGTACATCCCTCTGCAAAAGCAACGAACCGGCGCTTGCAAATGCGGTCTTCAAGCGAGTGGAAGGTTATCACTGAAAGCCTTCCACCTAAAGCAAGCAGTTCAAATGCGTCGTCAAGCGCGTATTCGAGCGAGGCCAGCTCTCCATTGACCTCGATTCGAATTGCCTGAAAGCTGCGCTTGGCCGGATGACCGCCCTCGCGCCTCGTCGCTGCGGGAATCGCAAATTTTATAATGTCGGCCAACTCTAATGTTGTTTGAATCTCGGCCTTTTCGCGTCTGGATACAAGAGCGCGCGCAATGCGAAAGGCAAACCGCTCTTCACCATATTGGCTCAGAATGCGGGCAAGATCACGCTCAGCGTAGGTGTTCACTACGTCCTTGGCGCTCATGCCGTCCTGCGACATGCGCATATCCAGCGGCGCGTCGTTCTGATAAGAAAAACCGCGCTCTGCGGCGTCCAGCTGATGGGAGGATACCCCCAGATCAAGCAGCACGCCATCCACCTTTTCAATATTAAGCGTGTGCGCCACCTGAGCGATGTTGCGAAAGTCGTTTTGCACCACCGTGGCGCAGGAATAGGGTGCCAGCCGCTCTTTAGCGACGGCAATTGCATCGGGGTCTTTATCCATCGCGATGAGCCTGCCGGTTGTCAGGCGCTTCGCAATTTCACTGGAATGTCCGGCACCGCCCGCCGTTCCGTCGATGTAGATACCTTCAGGCTTAATACCTAAGCTGTCGATTGTTTCGTTTAGTAAAACCGGCTTGTGCGAAAACGCCATGTTGCAACGCTCCTTTAAAAGCCGAGTTCGTCCATGGCTTCAGCCACCAGTTCACTGGTGAGCTCGGCGTTGGACTTGTCCCATCTGGCGGCATCCCAGATTTCAGCGCGGTTTGAAACGCCTACGACCGCCACCTCATCGGTGAGCTGCGCATAGTCGCGCAGCGCCTGCGGAATAAGCACACGGCCTTGTTTATCTGGCTCAACGCACACTGCGCCAGCAAAAATAAACCGCTGTATGGCGCGTGCCTTACTGATGGGAAGCGAGGCTGTCTGCTCTACCAGTTTGTCCCATTCGCTCATGCGATAAACAAACAAACAATTATCCAGCCCCTTAGTAATGATGAAAGAGTCGCCGAGATCTTCGCGCAGCTTGGAAGGAAAGCTGACTCTGCCCTTGGCGTCGATACTATGCCGATACTCGCCAATGAGCATTTTACTTCCTCCTTTTACCACTTTAAGGGAATATCAACCCCTATTTGCCACTCTTCACCACTTTTATTCCATTATAAGTGGTGGGGCTAAAAAAATCAATAGCTAAATTTGCTTCAAAATTTCTTTTTTCTTGTGACTGATTTCGCCAAAATTTGGCTTAATAATCACTTTTTAAGGTTTTTTGTGCGCGGCGTTTACCGCTTATCTCAAAATGCTTCACCGCAATATACGCAAAAAAGCTATTGACAAATCGAAAGCTTTTTGCTTATGGAATATAAATAAGCCCACCATCACCAGCCGACGTTTTCGGCGGGCTTAAAAAAGAGGCAGCAGCGACGTTTTAGAGGTGCGTCGACTAGGTCGCTTTAGCTCCGCAGAAAACTTTCGGCAAAGAATTGGGCAGGCTCTGCTTAGTGCACTTATTCACTTTTTGTCTATATATCAGTC
>DATMYZ010000313.1:0-2880 GCA_035560675.1 Clostridia bacterium | reverse complement strand
CATTATATGTAAGTAGATGGAAGACAGGTGAGGGCTAACTTGGTAGTTTTGCCTAGTCGGCTTTTTTATTGATGAAGGCAATGATCTTGCCTTTCATACGTGTAGCCTCCTAAATTGATCTTACACAGTGGGGGGCCACCGAGGATGTGTAGAACATATATTAAAAGGTGGAGAGGTATACAAATAAAAGATGAAAGGAAGTGTTTTATCAGTAAACCGCAGAACTTGCATTATTTTTTGCACGTATGCGAAGAATATCAAAGCGCAATGTTTTTGGCGGCAAAGATAATCCTTTTGCGAAAAGCATTATTGAAGCATAAGTCATAAATATTAGCGAAGCGGAGCTATAAAGGCTCCGCTTCGTGCATTAGAATGGCTAGACCAGAGACGCTGTTGCAAGGGCTGAATTAGAGCATGCAATGGGAGAACGCAGCTGAGTGCTGTTTGAGCTGGTGGCTTCGATGGAATATTCGTTGTTGTGTTTACATAGCCACAATCGATGGCATTTCAGTGACCTTATTAACCCTGTCAATTTCGAAAAAACAATGCCAATTTGAGGTGGAACACCAAAAAAACACCTCCAAGTCCGCTGTAAAAGCGGATTTGGAGGCGTTTTTCTATTCTTTTGAAACTGTATAGCGTTAAGAGGGAATAGAAAAAGCGCATGATATTGCATATAAATCCGGCAATATCATGCGCTTAATTAGTCTCTCAGGTCACATCTTGCGATTTGGCCGGCAGTAGCGGTGTACTTATGATTTAGGCGACTGCCACAACATTACTTTAATTAAAACGCGCTTTTATTCCATTCCAGTGTCGGTCTGATGTCATCTTATGTGCTGATCAATATCGATTCTATACTTAAATTGTGATACTACCTCTTTGAGAGTGCTGGCCTGCGAAGATAATTCCTCGCTGGCAGCCGCGGATTCTTCCGCTGTAGCAGAATTAGTCTGAATAACCGCGGAAATTTGATCGACACCCGACGTGACTTGTGCGATGGCCGCGGCCTGCTCCGAAGCCGCTTTTGAAATATTATCTATTGCATCGGTTACTTCCTCTGCGCCCTTAACGACTTTTTGTAAAGCTTGCGCAGTTTCACCGGCTAGATGTGAACCGTTTTCTACCGCGCGTAGAGAGTGTTCAATCAGTTCAGAGGTGCTTTTTGAAGCTGCCGCCGATTTCCCTGCAAGGTTTCTTACCTCATCCGCTACTACGGCAAAGCCTTTTCCGGCGTTTCCAGCACGGGCTGCTTCCACGGCAGCATTCAGTGCGAGAATATTTGTCTGAAATGCGATGTCCTCAATGGTCTTAATAATCTTGCCTATTTCATGAGAGGATTGCGTAATTTCGCTCATAGCGCTCAGCATTTCCTGCATTTGCTGATTGCTGCGTGCAACCTGCATTCCAGTGTCTTGGGTTTTTTGAATCGCTTTCTGCGCACTTGCAGCGGTATCGGTTACCTGACGGGAAATTTCGTTGATTGTCGCTGCCAGTTCCTCTACCGAGGCAGCCTGTTCTGTAGTTCCCTGTGAAAGCGCCTGTGCACCGTCTGACACCTGGACTGCGCCGGCGTCAACCATTTCTGCTGACTGGCTAAATTTGTGTAGCGTTTCGTTCATTTTACGATGCATTTTACGCATAGAGAGTAGTATTTCATGGTATTCCCCGACATAGATTTCTTCTGAGCGGGCGCGGATGTCAAAATTTCCTTGGGCCATTTCACCCAATAGATAGCCAATATCATTGATGATGACTTTCAGATTACCAGCCATTTTTCTGAATGATTCTGACAGAATACCGATTTCATCCTGCGAGAAATGTTGTATCTCAACATCCAAGTTACCACGGGATATGCTCTCCGCCGCCTGTACCACTGCCTGCATGGGACGAAGCATTTTTCTAAGAACCAAAACGGTTGCAACAATTAAGATGAGCAGAACCGCGGCACACGCTATTTCCAGCAATAAAACGACCAATGAGGCACTTTTGTTGACGTCGTTGCTGGATACAGCGGTTAAAGCCCACCAAGTTTCGCTTCCCGCCTCGATAGGGTAGAAAAATCTATCATAACTTTCGCCGTTTTCACGGGTAGCTTCTATATGGAACGCTTGACCATTGCTCATTTCAGAACGTAGCGTCTCAAGCTCGGAAGCTATGGGAGTATAATCTGCAATGGTTTTTCCAATTGTGGCATCGCTTGTACTTCCGTAGACTACGGTGCCTGTATTGTCGTAAATAATAGCATACATAGAAGGGTAGCGCTCGCTGGTAGCCTCAATTTGATTAAAACTGTCAAGATTGATGTCTGCCATAACGACCCCTTGAAGCTCTCCGTTATAAAGAATGGGTGTGGAGTATGTAATCATCGTTTTGCCATTATATTCATAGGGGTCGGTAATAATAGCCTGTTTTGTATTCGATGCTTCTTTATAGTAGTTTTGAATTGAGTACGCTGCATATTCTCCGAAGGGTTTGACAGCGTCGCCAACGGTGCTTTTATCAATATAAAACGCATAACTGTTTATATCATTTTGAAATTTATAGGGTTCAAACATGACACCGACGCCCATGATGTTGTCATTGTTATTCGTAATATTTCTGGCAGTCTCGGTGAGATACTGCTCTACATATAAATTGAGCGGTGCTAAAGTTTGATGGTACAAGCTGCTTTGATACAGCGCCATAATTGCCGTATCGGTCGGAAGAACCATCTGTTCTGGATTATTATTTGCAGTTTTATAAGTGCTTTCCAAATAAGATTGCATGTCTGAAGCGACAGAACCTGCCGCTTGGAAAATTTGTTGAATTTGGATGGCATTAACTTCGGATTTTTCAGCTAATTCCGCATTCACAGCCGAAGAAAGAGAGACGCGGGTG
>DATMYZ010000312.1:0-2275 GCA_035560675.1 Clostridia bacterium | reverse complement strand
CTATTGGGCAGTGCAGCTTTGCTGTTTTTGCAGCCGTTATCCGCGCGATTTCTTTGGGTTTATACATTGTGCGGATTAAGCGATGCTCTTGACGGATATGTCGCTCGTAAAACTGGCAACACCAGCAAGGCTGGTGCCATGCTGGATAGTGCCGCCGACATTGCGTTTATTGCTGTAGTGCTGTTGGTCTTTATACCATTTTTCTCTTTTGCGGCAAGAATTGTTTATTGGATCGCTGGAATAGCGTTTATACGCCTTTCTTCACTGGTGGTAGGGTATATCAGATACCGAACATTTGCCGGTCTGCATACCTATGCCAACAAGGCGGCAGGTCTGTTGCTGTTTCTTTTTCCGTTTTTATATCAAATTTGTGGTATAAAAGATGCGTTGTACTTGATGCTTATGACGGCGAGCGTGTCTGCGGTCGAAGAAATTGCTATTCAGCTGACTTCTTCGTCTTTAAACAGGGATGTTAAGAGTATCTTTATAGATAGATAACGACAAAATGGAGGCGCCGGGCTTTTCCGACGAGAAAAGACTTAGCTTGTCAATACCGCTTTAGCCAGTGGACAAGCTGTTTGCGCATGTGATAAAATAAAACTAATCATCAACCTGCGGAGGTATGTTATGCTGCTTATATCATGGAATGTCAATGGCTTGAGGGCCTGCCTACAAAAAGGCTTCGGTGACTTTTTAGCCAACAGCGGTGCCGATGTGTTCTGCCTTCAGGAGACTAAGCTCCAGCAGCCCCCAGAGGATTTAAAGCTCGGCGGTTGGCACGCTTATTGGAACTATGCCGAGAAAAAAGGATACTCCGGCACGGCGATATTTTCTCGCCGGGAGCCACTGTCGGTGACCTATGGTCCGGGCGAAATGGCTGACAACGAGGGAAGGGTTATCACCGCCGAATATGAGGATTTCCATCTGGTCAACGTCTATACGCCCAATTCCAAGCGTGAGCTGGAACGCCTTGATTACCGATGCTTGTGGGAAGACAGCTTTCGCCAGTATCTGCTGGCGCTCGATGCCGTTAAGCCGGTTATTCTCTGCGGCGATCTTAACGTTGCCCATAAAGAAATAGATTTGAAAAACCCCAAGACCAATACCCAGAACGCTGGCTTCACTGCGCAGGAACGCGAAAAGATGACACTGCTGCTTGACGCAGGTTTTACTGATAGCTTCCGCCATCTTTATCCTGAGAAAATCGATGCTTATACCTGGTGGTCTTACATGTTTAAGGCTCGCGAGAAGAATGCAGGGTGGCGCATCGACTATTTTATCACTTCACAGCGGGTTGCACAGCGCATAGAAGACAGCCTTATCTACACTGATATTCTAGGAAGTGACCACTGCCCGGTGGGCCTTGTGCTCAAATAAAAATGTATATCCATAACCAGTGTTTTAAACTTTGTGCAATCGTAATGGCGAAAGAAACCATTTGAAGCTGTAGACCGCTTCTTTCGTATGACACATTTGTCATAAAATAAGCAGGGAGGGCGTTGATTATGAAGACAGTCCCGCGCTTAGGTCCAATGAAATCGATCATTGCCCTTTATGTAGCCTGCGGTGGGCTGAGGGTGTTTGAATACCTGGTTTTACGCACCGACCAAAGTGTTTTAGGTGAAGCTTTCGTCCATAAGCTGGCGGGAATTTTGATTCTGGCACTGGCGGTTTGGCAGTTTGCATTTAGCTGGTACGAAATTGGGTTCGCCAAAAAAGCCGCGGCAAAAAAAGTGCTAGGGGGGCTTCTACTTGGTGCGGTGTCGTTTACTGCTGCCTATGGTACCGAGTTTTTTATACAGGCGAGTAATGGCAATGTTCCGACACTGCGAGTTTATGTCACCGGGTATATTGCTGGCGGAAATCGCGGCCATGAGACTGGGCTGATGTTTTTTGCCTTTTGTATCATCGGTAATATTATCAACGTGGTGATGGAGGAGGGCGTTTTCCGCGGCCTGTTCATCAGGCTTGCAGAGCGTCGCTATACCTTTGCAAAAGCAGCGATATTTTCATCGGTACTGTTTGGCTTATGGCACATTGCAGCACCAGTACGCAGCCTGCTTGATGGCGAAATGAATGCGGCACAGGCGGCCGTAGCGGCGGTTGTGCTTGTTTTTATAACGGGGCTTACCGGCTTTAAATTTTGTTTACTGACAAGGCTCTCAGGTTCGCTTTGGATGCCGATGGCTGACCACTTTTTTAACAATACCATTATTAATTTGCTGCATGTTGTGACCGCTTCGGGTACCGATGCTTTACAGGTTGTCCGTATTTC
>DATMYZ010000311.1:0-4557 GCA_035560675.1 Clostridia bacterium | reverse complement strand
ATATAGAATTTCATTAATCAATGAGCTTTTGCCCGAGCCTGAAACGCCCGTAATGGCAGTGAGCGTTCCCAATGGGATGGAAACGTCTATGTTTTTAAGATTGTTATGACGCGCACCTTTGATGGTCAGCTGTAAACCGTTGCCCTGCCGCCGCGTCTCAGGAACGGCAATTTTTTCACGCCCACTCAAATAATTGCCTGTAACAGACGACTTGCATGCGATCAGTCCCTTCAGGTCTCCAGCGTACACGACATTGCCGCCGTGAACACCCGCCCCTGGGCCGATATCTACAACGAAATCCGCCGCACGAATGGTATCTTCGTCGTGTTCAACCACGATGACGGTATTGCCCAGATCACGCAGGCGTTGCAACGTAGCGATCAGCTTGTCGTTATCGCGCTGATGCAATCCAATAGAAGGCTCATCTAGGATGTAAAGCACGCCCATGAGATAAGAGCCGATCTGCGTTGCAAGGCGTATGCGCTGACTCTCTCCGCCAGAAAGGGTTCCGGCTGCGCGCGCAAGCGTCAGATATTCCAGACCGACGCTTTTTAGAAAGCCTAAACGCTCCCGTATCTCCTTCAAAATCTGGGTGGCAATCATCTGTTCACGCTCGGTTAGCACAAGGGTCTCTAAAAACGCCAGCGCCTTAGCCACCGACATGGCCGAAAACTGGCTAATGTTGATACCGCCCACGGTAACAGCCAGGGACACCGGCTTTAAACGTTCACCATGGCAGTCTGGGCAGAGTACAGAACTCATCCAACTTGCAATTTCTTCCTTCATCCACTGGCTGGAGGTCTCCCGAAAACGCCGTTCAAGATTGTTGACAACGCCCTCAAAATCAGTGTGGTACGCACCGCGCATGCTGCCGGTTTCTCGCTTCACCGTAATTTTTTCGCCATTGTTGCCAAACAAAAGGAGATCTTGAGCCGATTTAGGGAGTTTTTTAAATGGCACATCAAGTGAAAAGCCATAGTGTTCGGCTAGCCCCTCATAATACATCTGGGCGATGCCACCCTCGGCATAATACCAGCCACTGGCTTTGATGGCGCCTTCGCGGATAGAAAGGCTTTTATTAGGTACCACAAGATCGGGGTCGACCTTCATGAAGGTACCAAGCCCGGTGCATTTCTCGCAGGCACCGAACGGGCTATTAAATGAAAACATGCGCGGGGCAAGATCTTCTATTGAAATATCGTGCTCAGGGCAAGAATAGCTCTGCGAAAACAAAAGCTCTTCACCGTCGACCACGTCGATGAGCACCAGACTACCGGTCAGAGACAAAGCTGTCTCAATTGAACCTGCCAAACGCGAACGGATGGACGGCGACACAACAAGACGATCGATAACCACCTCAAGGGTGTGCTTTTTGTTCTTTTCAAGCGTGATATTTTCAGAAAGATCGTACATGTGGCCGTCTACGCGAGCGCGCACATAGCCCGAACGGCGTGCGGCATCCAACTCTTGCTGGTGGGTGCCCTTTCGCCCGCGGATAACGGGTGCCATCACCTGTATCTTGGTTTTTTCGGGTAGCGCGAGTACACGGTCAACCATTTGATCCACCGTCTGCTGGGATATTTCGCGTCCGCAGATCGGGCAGTGCGGAATACCGATTCTGGCGTAGAGCAAACGCAGGTAATCGTAGATCTCGGTAACGGTGCCCACCGTGGAGCGCGGATTGTTAGATGTTGATTTCTGGTCGATTGAAATAGCGGGCGACAGACCTTCTATGCTGTCGACATTCGGCTTCTCCATCTGGCCTAAAAACTGCCTTGCGTAGGAGCTTAAGCTTTCAACATATCGGCGCTGACCATCAGCGTAAAGCGTATCGAACGCCAGCGAGCTTTTGCCGGAGCCTGAAAGCCCAGTAAAAACCACAAGCTGATCGCGCGGGATGGTCAGGTCAATATTTTTCAGGTTATGTTCTCGGGCGCCTTTAATGACAATTTGATCCTTAGACAATTTACACATCCTCCATAGGCATATGATAAAAATAAGTGTCCTTATAAAAAACGGAGGCGGACAAACCGCAGGTCTCCGTGATGGGGTTAATCGCAGATAGCAGGGTTGGGTCGGTTTGGCTTGGTTGATGAAGAAAGTTGTGCTGTCATACTGCCAGCCTGGCAGAAGCAGCCAAATAACGGTACGATCGATAAGATAATAGCCGTCAATCCCTGTAAAGCCCTCATGCTTTACCATCCTTTAATTGCTTGATTTTATCCCGTAAATAAGCCGCATGCTCAAACTCCAACAGCTTGGCGGCGTTTTTCATCTCGTTGGTCAAGCGGATAATCAGCGCCTGCCTGTCCTTTTCGGACATGCGCTTTCTCGGCTTCAATTCCCCTTCCACCGTCTCGCGACTGGAGATTTCAAGGATATCCCGGATGTCCTTCTTGATCGTCAACGGGGTAATATTGTGTTCGATATTGTACTGCTCCTGAAGCTTGCGGCGGCGTACTGTCTCGGTGATGGCGCGCTCCATTGAGGGTGTAACCGAATCGGCGTACATAATAACGCGACCCTCCGAATTTCTAGCAGCGCGACCGATGGTTTGAATCAGCGAGGTTTCAGACCGCAAAAAGCCTTCTTTATCGGCATCTAAAATTGCCACGAGCGATACCTCAGGAATATCCAGCCCCTCGCGCAGCAGGTTGATACCCACCAGCACGTCAAATTCGCCCGCGCGCAGATCGCGGATAATTTCCATGCGCTCCATCGTATCAATGTCATGGTGCATATAGCGGATTTTGATTCCCACATTATCCAGAAAAGCGGTCAGATCCTCAGCCATTTTTTTAGTCAGCGTCGTCACCAGCACGCGTTCTTTCTTCTCGGCGCGGATATTGATCTCCGACAGCAGGTCATCGATCTGCCCCTCAACCGGCCGCACGTCGATTACCGGGTCTAGCAGCCCGGTCGGACGGATGACCTGCTCGACGGGCCTACCGCTCTTTTCAAGCTCAAAAGCGCTGGGCGTTGCGCTGACAAAAATAACCTGACTGATATTCTCATACATCTCGTCAAACGAGAGCGGGCGGTTATCCAGTGCCGAGGGCAGACGAAAACCAAAGTCTATCAGGCTGGTTTTACGGGCGCGGTCACCCGCCAACATACCCCTGGCCTGCGGGAGCGTGACGTGCGATTCATCGACGACAAACAAAAAATCATCTGGGAAGTAATCAAACAGCGTAAACGGCTTGCTGCCCGGCTCTCGCCCGGAAATCACGCGGGAATAGTTCTCAATCCCCTTACAAAAACCGATCTCGCTGAGCATTTCAAGGTCGTAATTCGTGCGTTCAGCAATACGCTGCGCTTCAATCAGCTTGTTGTTCTGTTGAAAAAAGTGCACGCGCTCGTCGCACTCGTGGCGTATTTCATCAAGCGCCACCATCATTTTATCACGCGGTACAATATAATGCGACGCAGGATAGATGGCGATATGGCTTATAAAATTTTTAATCTCACCCGTCACAACATTAATCTCGCTGATGCGGTCAATCTCGTCGCCGAAAAACTCAATTCTGACAGCGGTGTCGGTGTAATAGGACGGAAATACTTCAACCGAATCGCCCCGTACCCGAACTTTGTTACGCACAAAGTTGACGTCGTTACGCTCATATTGCAGTTCTACCAGCTTGGCCAGCAATTCGTCGCGATCCTTTTGCATGCCCTTACGAAGCGAAATAACCATGTTGTGATAATCAATTGGGTCGCCTAAGGTATAGATGCAGGAAATAGACGCTACGATGATGACATCGCTGCGTTCGCCCAGCGATGCCGTAGCCGAGTGGCGCAACCGTTCAATCTCGTCATTGATGGCGGAATCCTTTTCAATATAGGTATCGGTCGAGGCAATATATGCTTCCGGCTGGTAATAGTCATAATAGCTGACAAAATATTCGACGGCGTTATTCGGAAAAAACTCGCGGAATTCCGAACAGAGCTGTGCTGCCAACGTTTTGTTGTGCGCCAATATCAGCGTGGGCTTGTTCACCTGCGCAATGACATTGGCAACGGTAAAGGTCTTGCCGGAGCCGGTAACACCAAGCAGGGTCTGCTCGCGCTTGCCGGCGTTGAGTCCGTCTACAAGCTGCGCAATCGCCTGGGGCTGGTCGCCCGTAGGCTTATAGTGGGACACCAGTTCAAATTTTCGTTGTTCTACCATGGCGAAATTCCTCTCAGCTTTCTTCTTCGGACTGTTAAAACGGTCAACGCGCACCGACGTTATCGGCAGCATAATAAACTTGTCATCACGGGGCAGGTCTGATTAGGAACGGGACGTTGGGCATAAATAGGGTATAATAGCCGTTTTGCGGTCATTATATCACAGCGCAAAGCGCGCAGTGGTATAATTGCCCATCATAAGGCGGTTGCCGCGTTAAGCGGCGAGCCGTTGAGCATAAATAGGGTATAATAACCGTTTTGCGGTTATTATACCACAAAGCCGCACGGTAATAAACCCCAAAAGTGAACAATTGTTCGCGCGAAAAAGTGGCTTCTTTTCAAGATTGTGTGATAATTTCAATGCTACAAAAAGAAAGTGGTAGTAATTAT
>DATMYZ010000310.1:0-3591 GCA_035560675.1 Clostridia bacterium | reverse complement strand
GAGGCGTAGGTGTGTTTGCGCCTCTCTATCAAAAAAGGAGTGTTCCTATGAATATTAAGGTACTGGGATGCCAACCGTTGCGCCGCGAGCTATATGAGCTTGCTGCGCTTTCGCCGCACGAAGTGATGCTTGATTTGATCTCTCCGGACAGCTCGCTGGAATTGATTCAGCAGAAAATCAACGCCGAGACGCAGGCCGATTATGTTGTGCTGGCGATGGGAGAATGTACGGCTCAAGGTCTTTGCTCCGCCGACCGGCCCCTGGTGATTGCACGGGTACATAATTGTTCGCACCTGCTACTGGGCAGCACCGAGCGCTTTCACAAAGCCTTTTCTGAAAACGATGACGCACCCTGTTGGCAACTGTCACCCAAGTGCCAAAAATGCATGCCGCGCCGTGGTACGCCATGTGTGGTCGCAAGTGTGCTTACCGGTTCGACGAGCTTGATGAAATCTGGTGTTCGGGAATATGTGGCTGATTTTTCGTTGCTTAAAAAGCTGATAAACATCGAGTGGGACGACGATATTCTGGTAGTTCCGCCACATAGCCGCATTGTCGCCGATCCGGTGGATATATTATCAGTTGAGCCTGTATAAAGTAAAAATGGACAAAAAATCATAAAAGGGTCTTATGTGCAATTTTGTGTAAAATTTTCTTTGCAAATTGCGGATTTTGCCTTGACAGATCATTAAAGCTCTGATACAATTGGTAACGCTGTATGTGGCGGCTTAGCTCAGTTGGCTAGAGCATTCGGTTCATACCCGAAGTGTCATAGGTTCAAATCCTATAGCCGCTACCACTTCATAAAGGCCCTTTATAAAGGGCTTTTATGAATCTGGCCCGTTGGTCAAGCGGCCTAAGACACCGCCCTTTCACGGCGGTAACACGAGTTCGAATCTCGTACGGGTCACCAGGTGAAAAACCAAGAAAAACCGCTTAGTTATGCGAATAACTAAGCGGTTTTTCTATTTGCCATCTTATAGACCTGCGCACTGTTTTGCACCGATGTACACCATTCTATGGTGGAAAATATGGTGGAACAAATTCAAATTTTAAGTGAGGACGCAGCCTAAAAAAATAACAAAGCGGCAAGGTTACCCCTGCCGCTTTGTTCATTACTTTTACTTCTCCATCAACGCCGCCAGTCCCGCTCTAAGTGCGTTGAGTTTAGCTTGCGTTGCTTTATGCGCGGCCTTCTCAGCTTCATACATTAACTTATAATCGGTGGTATCGGCTGGAGCGGAAGACGAGCTGTGACCGTTCAATCCAGCGCTTTTAATGATAGACGGATAATCGACATAGCAACAATTCATATCAACCGGCACAGATACACCTTGGACACTACCTTTCCAGCTATACTGCCAGATGCCATATTTGCCGGTGTATGACGTTGCCGATACGTCGACGTGCGCAACCCAAACAGCAAACTTTTTGATTCTGCTGGGTGCGTAATCATAAAGTCTTTGCAAGCTTGATTTGCTCATGTAGAGCATTCCGAAATAGCCAGCCTTTTCGATTTCGCCAAGGAAAGCCTCAATAATTGAAAGCTGCAATTCAAGGCTAAATCCTGCGTATGTTTTGCCGTTCTTTACGCCGCCCACTTGGAATGCTTCTTCAAAGTCGAACGCCACCGGCATGGCAGGTTTGTACGGTGCAATATGCCGCAGGAAGAACGCCGCTTCCTTGGCGGCGTCCTCCGGGCTTTCGGCGTAGGAATAATGGTAGAATCCATAAGGCAGCCCCGCAGCCTCGCACCCGGCGATATTGGCCACCATCTTCGGGTCGATCTGATTGTCGTTGTCCCAGCCGAAGGTGGCTTTTATCATGCCGAACTCACAACCGGCAGCTTTCACCTTTGCCCAATCAATCACGCCCTGATAATGCGAAACGTCTATACCCTTCATTTACTTATCCTCCGTATGCACAACGGTGGGGATGGCCGTATCCACCAGCTTATCAAGCTGTGCCTTGGCATACGCCGCCATGCTGTTAAATGTACCCTGCACAATGGTTTCGATCATCTGCTTATTGATGATCGCTTGCAGCGGCACGGGTACCATCGAATAGATTTTGCTGCATACCCAAACAAACTTGATGCCGCCGGTCTTGGTGCCGTCATAGGCCGTCTCGGCTTGTGCAATCAAACCAGCGACATACTGCTGTAGCTTGACATTCGTGCGATAGTAGGTAACCGCCAAACCTAACAGCAGCAGCCCCGCCCACTGCAATACCTCAATGATGTTGATGTTTTCAAAGATGTTCATTTGTCATTCTCCTTTTTCTTTAATGTTTCAATAGCTGTTGTGACGACGCCCGGTATCGGTACCCCCATGAGCCCCAAATTCTCCGTGATGCTTATGGTTTCGTTGGCAACCAGCGCGATGACGACCGCATCCCGCATATAAGCCGTGCCGGTCAGCAGGTCGAGACGGCACGCAACGTATACGAGCATGAGCATGCCGCCCTTTTTGAACAGCCCCCGCAGCCCCGCCGCAGAAGACAAGGCCCCGCCCTCGGTCTTGGTGCTTTTATGGAATACTGCCGCCACGACAAAACCAGTGATATAATCCACAGCCATAAAACCGATCAGTGTTTGCAATGCCATATCCCACCCGCCTAGCAGTGCGGCCACTGCCGCCCCGATCATGCCTATAATTGTAGTGATTGCTATTTTTGTGTTGTCCATTGGTGTCACTCTCCGCTCGTTTTATTCACTCCACACGCCGGACTCAAACCGGTCCCAGGTCAGTGCCAGACCGCCAAGCTCCGCGAAGACCAAGCCCTCGCCCTCCAGCTGCGTCCAACTCAGCGGGCGGTACTCCGCTTCCACCGACAGGATAAACGAAGCCCCCGCCACCACCGTGGCAGGGGCTATCGTTGCCGACATAAACTTAATCGACATAGAGCATCAGCCGCTCCTTTCGGGTCTCTGGCGGCACCGTGACGGAAAGTTCCAACTGATACACGCCCTTCTCAGCAGGTGCGATCAGCGCGCGGATCGTCTTCCCGTCCACGTCGCAGCTGCCGGTCTCAACTGCCGCACCGTCTTGCTGCATCGACCAGGCCGCTTCGGCGATCACCACCGTATCGTTCTGGCGCTTCGGGCGGACTTCAAACTCCAGATAGCGCTGCTCGCCCAGCGCAAAGCGTATGCTGTTCATTCCTAACACCTCCAGTGCCGCACAAATTGGACTTGCCACCGCCCCGGCAGCAGGCAGACGGTGAGATTGTCCGGCAGCAGCGAAAACGCCGTTTTTTCCCGCTGTAACTGCAAGCTGCAAATGCCTGCGCATAGATACAGCACGCCGCGGTAGTCGGTGCTGTTTCCCGCCTCGTCGGTGGCCGTCAGCGTCACCACATACTGCCCGTCGGCAAGATTGGGTGGCAGGGTTGCCCGCCACCCGCTGCCGGTGGGTGTCAGCACCAGCTCATGCTCATCGGCGCTGCCCTGCACAGTGGCAATCATGAGAGGCTCACCGACAGAATGTAGGTCTGCCCGGCGTCCACAGGGTTTGGCGTCAGCGTCACGCTGGCAAACGCAGGCGGTACCGTGTCCACCACTACGGTACGGGTCACACTGGTGGCCTTACC
>DATMYZ010000309.1:0-25466 GCA_035560675.1 Clostridia bacterium | reverse complement strand
CGTTTACTGTTGGCGCCGAGAGTGGCATCAAGTGTGTATGCCATGGAAAGCTAAGTCGGGATGACCGTATACCAGCAATCTACAACGATAAGGGCTATTTTTACTGTGTGGTAGAGCTTAATGAAAACGGTGAGAACGATTCACCGGAATATAGCCTAACTATTTGCTAGGAGGGTATGAAAATGATGATTCATGAATTTGAAAGTCGCACAGGATTCTACCCCAGCCAAGACCTTTACCTCTTCATTGAAGAGGCTTACATGGTTAGCAACCTTGATAAAGACGCTTTCTGCAAGGCCTACAGGGAAAATGAAAACAGCATGGCCGAGGCCATTGCACGAAAGGCCAGCATCACAAACATCATTGCCTCAGATAAGGCTGAGAAGGAAAACGTCCAGAAGATTTCCGGTCTTGAGCAAGAGATCCAGAGGCTCAAGGTACAGCTCGACAGAGAGCAGGAGTGGAAACCCTACGACGGCGACCGTAATGTAAGTCAGGACGATTATGAAAAGCTGGCGGGCAGCGTTCCAAACGGCGCGTACTACATGACGGATGACGAAGCCAAGGACTGGATTTGCAGTGAGTTTGACTTCGACGCAGCGAAGGTGACTATCCTTCATGAGATCGACGAATACGAGATCAACCGGCATCACCAGCTCCGCAAGACCGGTCGGAAAATCGACCGTCGCCCCATCTACTGTGCCACCGATTACCACTACATCCGTTTCAATACTTCCCATTGGTACTACGAGGTCTGGAATGATACCCTTCGCCCGTTCTACGATTAATCACTATCACCCGCCCCGGAGGTTACGAGGGCAGAAGGGGCGCATATGAACAAGCTTAGGAGAAAGTCGTTGCAGGAGATTGCTGACCAGCTTGCCGAACTTAAGGACAGCTTGGAGGCGTTGAAGGACGAGGAAGAGGAATACCGTGACAACATGCCCGAAAATCTCCAAGGCTCTGAACGATATGAGAAAGCAGACGAAGCCTGTGGCAGTTTGGAGGACGCTGTCAGCAGTCTGGAGGACGCCATTGGCAGCATTGAGTCTGCAATTGAATGAGGAGGCACATAATGAAAACGTTTTTCTACACGTTCGGCAGCAACGAGAAATTCCCTTATCAGAACGGCTGGGTAGAGGTTCACGCTACGGACTGGAATGAGGCCCATGAGAAGTTTAGGGCTCGTTTCCCAGACAGGCACCCCAACTGTCTGAACTGCGCCTTCTACTATGACGAAGAGCAGTGGCATCGGATAGACCCGGAACACACATGGCACGGATATCGCTGTTACCAAGTGATTGAATAGCCTCGCCTGATGATGGCTGCCTGGGTAGCAGCCGAAACGTCCGCACAGCCAGTGCGGGTAGCGTCGCGGGAACCCGTCGGCTTAGGGGGAAACTTGCCGCCCCTTTCAGATAGATTGTTCTTTGATAATTGAATTTGGGACAGGGCAGCAATGCCCTTGACAGCCTCCGTATTTTAGTTGCAACGGTCATTAAGAGCAAAAGAAGTGTAGACGCATGGCGGCACAAACAAGTGCGCAAGCAAAGGCTTTAATTGAGGATTTAGCCAAGTTACTAGAAACTGGCTTTTTCCCATGCCCTCGTTGCGGACGAATGCTAATGGACAAGCGGCCGGTGCGAAACGCACTGAGCCGACACGCAAATGTCTATGTCTGTGACGAATGTGGGATGGATGAGGCAATGCGTGAATATGCCGGTAATCCGTTGCCGCTGGAAGAATGGTATGTATCCAAGAATTGAGTAAAACAAAAAATCCCCCTCTCTCCCGGATCAATTCCGAGAAAGAGGGGGATTTTGCTACATTTTACGTTGATTTTCTGTTGTTAGTATGATTCCAGCATTGCTGTCAGCTCGGCCCGAATGCCTGCCTTATACGCAACGAAATCGGCCTTAAGTATGTCATGAGCGACTTTTTCCGCCTCGTACAGGGCTTGATAGTCAAATTCTGTATCAGCGTCATTTGGCTCATCCGTTTTTGCCCAGCCGTTAAGGCCTGCCTGCTTGATGATGGCCGGATAATCAACGTAGCACTCATTGACATCGCAGTTGGCAGACACGCCCGGTACCGCGCCGTCAATGGTGTAGTCCTTGCCTTTCACTCCATAAGAGCCGATCACACCATGCTGCCAAATGCCAACCTTACCGATGTAAGTGCAAGCGCTCGCATATTGTGCAATCCATGCCGCAAACTTGGCCACTCTGGCTGGCGCGTAGTTGTACAGCTTTTGCAGATAGTAGGTGCTCATGTAGATCATGCCAAAATAACCGGCCTTTTCAAGCACAGACATAAATGCTTCGATGATTTGCAGCTGTGTTTCCAGCGGAAGTCCAGCAACCTTAACTGCCTTTCCGTCAACATACTTAGTGCCACCAATCTGATCCACTTCCTCAAAATCAAATGCAACCGGCATGGCGGGTTTAAGGCCGGCAATGTGCTTGAGGAAGAACTTGGCTTCCTTAATGGCATCCTCGGGCGTCATGGCATAAGAGTAATGATACAGACCGTAGTCAATGCCAGCGGCTTCACATCCAGCAACATTGGTTTTGAATTTAGGGTCAACCTGCTTATCATTGTCCCAGCCATAGGTGGCCTTAATCAATGCAAATTTATAACCGGTGGCTTTGACTTTAGCCCAGTCAATCAACCCCTGATAATGCGAAACGTCTATGCCCTTTAGTGCTAGGCTCATACCCAGTCATCCTCTCTTTTAAGCTCAACTATTACTTGTCTTCCGTGTGTACCGTATCGGGGATGGCGGTATCAATCAGCTTGTCAAGTTGTGTTTTAGCGTACTGAGCCATGCTGTTAAATGTGCCTTGCACAAGGCGTTCTATCATCTCTTGGGTGATGATGGACCGTAGCGGCAGCGGAACCAAATTATAGATCTTGCTGCACACCCAAGCAAACTTCATGCCGCCAGTCTTAGTGCCGTTGAAGGCTTCCTCAGCCTGAACGATCAATCCAGCGACAAACCGTTGCAGCTTGGCGTTGGTGCGATAATAGGCCAACAGTGCGCCCAACAGCAGTAGCCCAGCCCACTGTAATACCTCGATAATGTTGATGTTTTCAAAGATGCTCATTTGTCATTCTCCTTTTTTATTTTACTTTTACTGTTGATCTGCTCAAGCACCTCTGAGATAAACGGCGGTAGTTTCATCCCCATATTTCCGTAATTCTCGGTGATGGATAGCAGTTCGCGACCAATATAGAACCAAATGACGCCGGTGCGGATATAAGGATCAGGAATACCAAGCAGCCAGTCGAGCACGCTTCCAACAGCGACAAAAGCCAGCACCAGTAGCTTATTGATGCCGCCCCAGAACATCGCTTGTGAGTTGATGCGCTTTCCCTTCCACGCGGCCAAAAATCCGAGCAGGAAGTCCAACGCCATAAAGAGAATGAGCGCTAGCAGCATCTTATCAAAGCCGCCCAGCGCCCAATTGAAAAATGTCCCTATCAGTGCTACGGCACCTGAAAGGGTCAGTCCATCGTTGCCATAGTTCCAAAAGATATTGCGCATTCTGTCACTCCCTTCCTGCCATTTTTCACCGGCAGGGATGCGGTTTTACGCGGATTAAAAATAAGAGGTTCTAAGGCGGTAGGCCGGAAGAAAACTCTGTTATCATAAGCTGTTGCCTCCAATCAAAAAGCGACCCTGCTTTCGCAAGGCCGCCAATGCGGTTTATTATTCTTGGAGGGATCTCCGAATCAGTACATAGTCATCAAGTATCTTTTGGCGTAGCGCGTCGTTGTTGCAGTATTTCATGAGGCCGAGGTAGCTTTGAATGACACTCAGCGCATAGTCTAAGGTCAGCTCACCGGTAGCGTAATGCTCTTTGACATAGCGTAAATGCCGCTTTATTTGCAGGGTGGTGCTCCGGCGCAGCTCAATCTTATCCGGCCAGACGCGTTTCCCCACAAACTCAACGCCTTCATCATAGCGCATGACGTCCGTCTTCTGGTTGAGCTGTAGGCCGAGATTTGTCTGAAGATAATCATCAAGAGCATGGAGCGATTCCCAAACCTGAGCTTTAGAAGGTGCTAGAATGATCATGTCGTCCATGTACCTGATATAAAAGGGAACACGCACATTGCGTTTCATATAATGGTCGACCGGTGTTAAAACCACGTTGGCCGTTGTTTGAGAAATAAGGCTGCCGACCTGCATCCCGATCCCAGCTATGCGGTCAGCCTCAAACACTTCGGTGCAGTCGACCGGCAAGCCAAACGCCCGACCATCTGCCCGGATAGACGTTTCCAGGAACCACATCATGTCAGGATCATCAAGCGGTCTGCCGAGCTCCCGGAGCTGCACATCGACCGGCACACGAAAAAAGAATTTAGCAATGTCCGCTTTGCCGATCCACCATTGCTCTGGATCATCTTGTACCATGCGCAGCCAGTATTGAAGCTGCGCGACAGCTTTATTCTGGCCTTTTCCGGGTATGCTGCCATAGCTGTGCTCATAGAAAGAGCGCTGATAAATTGGCCATAGGACTTTATATGCCGCGCAGTTGATAACGCGGTCGGCAAAAGGCAGGGAAACAATGATTCGGTGCTTCGGATAGTATTCATGGAATTCGTGCATCCGGGTAACGGCGTACTCTTTCCATTGGAGCCGGTTGACGGCGTCAATAAGGTGTTCCTCTAGGTTGGCGGAATAGGACAGTACTTCCTCCTTGTATCGCTTATCTTTGCGGGCTAGAAGATATCCGTCGTACATGTTCTCAAAAGATGCAAACCGCTCAAAAACATGTCTGTACTTTTCCATTCCACCACTCCTTGAGTTCCGGGCTCTACAGCTGCCGTACGCATAAGGGCGTCGGAACAGCGGCATACCTGGTTCGATGTTTTTCTCCGCGCTGTCAGGCACGTCGGAGAAACAGACCCCTTTATCACCTCTGTATTGGGAGTAAGCCCGTGAGCTTACAGCATCTAACGTGGAGGTAAAGCGGAACGGAAGCCAAGGTTCGCACTGACGTTGGAGCGAGTGTTGTTGCCGTTCAGGTAAAACACGCCTGCACTGGTGCCGTTCGTCCAGTTGCCACCGCGGTAAGCCGCATCGGTCTGTTCCTCATGATAAGTGATTAGCTGTTGACGGATTTTAGCCAGCCACCCAGCATCTTTCCGATTTCGACTACCTTATCAGACCAGACTTCGTACTTTTTCATGGGGAGGAAGCCAAGGTTTTGAGAGAGGCGCAGATACGCTTTGAGCTTCATGATCTCCACGTCCAGCTCTTGCAAGGTGGTCTTTTTGTAGTATTTTTTCTGAGCTTCGATTGATCGCTCAAGCATGGTATCCATACTACGCTTAATATCAGTGACCAGAGCAAACTTCTCTGACTTTGGAAATTGAGCAAGGGCACCGTAGCCGTACTCCATCATATCAAAGATTTTTTGGAGTATCTTTAGTTCTTCGGCCACGGTGCACACCCCTGTTTTTTTATTACGCGCATTACTTATATTACATGCCATCGTTAGCTCAATCGCCGGTTTGTCACAAAATAACGTAATACGTTATTTTTCAAAAAAATTTCGCCTCCGGCTCCGCTATCGCGGAGCCTACAAAACACAGAGCATCAGATTACAGGGAAACAAAAGCGGAACGGAAGCCAAGGTTCGCACCGACGCTGGAGCGAGTGTGGTGGCCGTTCAGGTAAAACACGCCTGCACTGGTGCCGCCCGTCCAGCTGCCACCGCGGCAAGCCAAACGCTCGCCCAGATTGCGCATATAAACGGAATCGCTGCCATGGTCGCCGCTGTCGGCGGGATAGAGCGCCAAAGCCTTCAGCATCTCCGGGACGGTTACGCCAGACGCGGCAGTAAGGGCAGCGAAGCTGTTAGAACCGTGGGGTGCCTCTACGGTTTGCGGAAACTCAAGAGTTGTATTAAGCCGGAATGGTTTGCTGGCTGTCTCTGTTCCGGGGTCGGCAGTGTAATCCCATTTTAGCGTTCCAGCCGTCCCGGGTGCAACCAGGGAGCCGTCCGGCATAATTGCCTTCCATAAGGTGCTTGATGCACCCTGTTCCACCTGGGCAGCAGCGTTGTTATTGGGTATGATCTGGATCTCGCCATTAACGGTTCGATATCCACCGGTCCATTCATTGACATTGCCATTCAGATCCCAAATACCATCCTGCGCCCCGTTGTGAGCCCACGTTAGCGGCCCACTTCCGGTGGCGACACGGTTTGTCTGCCCCGTGCTGCCGTCTACGGTGGTCGGGATGGCCTGATATGCCGACTCTGTAGTATCTTTGCCGTAGTTGTTGTTTCCCTTCGGCATGAGCGAGTTCTTGCGGCACCAGAGGGCGATTGCTGCCCATTCTGCGTTAGTCATGAGGTGCCATCCGGCGCCCTTTGCTTCGCAAGCTTGGCGAGCGGTATCAAAGTTGATGCTTGCTCCGGGGTCTTCAAGTGGCAGGGAATAGGCCCGACCATCGTAGATCACGTTTTGATATTTGCTGATGTAGATTTGGGGTACCTCCACGCCGTTGACGATAAACGCAGGATGTGTGCTGTCACTGCCGCCTGTGATCACATCCGAAATCTTGAATTTTGGAATGCGAACCATAACAGAAGGGAGCCCCTTGTCATCTGTGAGGATGCTGTTGTTCGGGCAAAGAACTTTAAGCGCCAGATTTGTAAGGTTGAAATCTGCCATAATAATATACCTCCTTATTTCTGCCGGTTACTCGACCGGAGACGGCGTCAGGTCATCAATTGACCATAGAGTAAGCGTTACACTATCCATATCAAGGGGCAGAGGAACGGGATCGTTACCGGTGTCTGCCGAATACTCGAACGGCGGGATGTCGAGCTGGGCTGTGTAATAGAGGCCGTCGCCGGTACCCATTACCAACATACTGTCCCGGTTGGTGCAGACGTCGATATGCACCGGCCAATCACGCTGGTACTTGGTAAGATTGAGCATCAGCTCATCATCGCCGAGGAATAGCTTTGTGCCGCTGACTTCATAGGCAATCTTGGTTCCTTCGTTTTTTTCAATAACAATCATCGCGTAATTCCTCCCTTGATAATAATTTTGAGGGTGACGCTCTTTGCATCACCCTCAAATGCTACCTTAAAGCCATTAGCCAGACGGTCGCTGACCTTGATAGTCTGCGCGGTGCCGCCGGATACTGCTTTGACCTCTGCGTCAATGGTATAGTTTGTGGTCGGACGATTTGTTGTCAGAGATACGGTTTGCAGGCTGTTGTTGAACGGCCACTTTGCCGAATTGGTGAGCGTCACCGTCTTGATCTCCGGCGCATCGTCAGCTTCGAGCGCAGACACGCGCCCGGTGAGAATGTTATCCACCCAGCGCTTAAACTGCAACCAAAACTGCATCCAGATGTTTGCGGCCGTATGCGCATCGCCAATGCCAACCTCAATATTATTGAAATGGGCTTGATCCTGCGGGGTGCCTTGCTGCATGACCTCTCCGGCCGGTGTGATGGTGTATGTTCCATCTCCATTATCAGTCATCGTGAAACGGTTGGCCGGTACCGTTACATGATCTCGCCATGTAGTTGGACTGTACACGATTAAGCCTCCTCTTCGGTGACGGTAAAGTCAAACCAATATAAGATTCCGGTTTGACCCGTCGAAATTGTGATACTGACATCCTGATGCGCCCATAGGCTGCCGTTGGTGCTATACAGCTCTACGCGGTTTACTGTCACTGTACTCCCAGGGATAATGGAAAGCTGCGCCCTGACGGTACCATTGGCCAGTATAGCGACATCATTTAGGCTGGTTGTGTAATAGGTGGATCCGACGCGATATTTCGCATAGGCTACCCTTCGCTTGATGTATTCGCGGAGATCTGTAAATGCTGCGGAGTCAAGCATGCTTATTCACCTTCCTTCAAATTACTCCACCAAGAAGCGAACCGCATAATCGAACGCTATATGCAGCTGCGTTTCCGTCTGCGTTTATTTCTACTCCACTGGATTCTACCGATCCTTGCGTTGCCGTCGAAGGATAGCGCCCAGTTTCCAGTGTTCCGCTTTTGGGCACTGAATAAGAAGCCCCGCCATAGGATGTCTCTACGGGAATATCCTCTTTTGTAATGCCTCCTTGTGTCGCTCTCGCCGGGAAGGTACCGCAGAAGCGTGTAGTGTAAACCGCATAGCCGCAGATTAATCCAAGCGCCATTTTAATACGGCTGCGATAAATAATGGCATTGTCCTGAAGGTGGGAGCGCAAGGATTTATACATATCAATCGCTCTGATAATTTCGGCATGCGTTATTGCTACGCGCTGATTGGTCACATCCAGCAAAACGCGAAAATAGTAGGGGCTGCCTCCATAATCGAACCATGCTTGCACTTCTGACCCGGGGTAGATATCTGATAGGGCCGTTACAACAGCTCCACGCGTGCCAAGGCGCTTATGCACCAGCCAACTGCTTTTAAGCAATGACCGTTTGGCCAAGAGGCTGTAGTTATATCCGTACCAATCGACCTTAAAGTCATGGGCAAGGATGTCCAACATTTCTTCCGGCTGCGAGTCGATCTGTGCATAGACCGAAAGGCTGTTAATCTCGGCCGGACGCACCGCAAGCTTATTGGCAATGCTGGATGCCAGCGCGAGCATATTTTCATCTTCCCTAAGGGCGTCGGGGAGTGTGCGCAAAAGGTTCTGCGCAGTAATTCCATGGCTACTCATCTTCATAGCCCCCATCCGTGATTGCAACGGCATTTGCGGCTGCTATTTGGGGAACCAAGTTATTACTGCCGTCCCTGAGCGATGTGAATGTAGGCTGGATAATATCGACGCGCTTGATGCCAGTTTGCATAAGCAATCCCACAAGATAAGATGGGTTTATGTCACGGCCAAGCTTAGCGCTTTGCCACACCTTATACTTTTCCACGGCCGCTTCAACAGCTTCCCGAATTTCGGTTGAACTATGGGATGCGTTGTTTGGAATGTAGTAAGTAAATGCTATGTCATACCCGACCGTCTCTGGGTCGTCCACCGAAACATAATCAGTTAGCGGCCGTATAAAGTCATCGTTGCAGGCAGAGAGCACCGCGTTTTTAATTTCTGTGCCAGCGATTGTACCGTCGTTCATAAGCACATAAATGCTGACCTGGCCAGGAACAGGTGTATTGGCCACAACGTCAGCTATCTCAGTGGATACCTGCTTTGCAAAATAGATGTAGCCGCCTTTCGGCCCGGCGCTGCTGTAGGCATCCTGACTGGCACGCATAAGCTCATAATATTCATCGTCGTCGCTTTTGTTGGCGCCTCCATCGCTTGTCGTAATGTTTGCGCAATGATCGTAATAATCAAACGGATCAATGAGCGTGTTGATTTGCCCGGCGGCATATCCATTGCCTATTGTGCCGGTGGTCTCACACTGAACCATTACGTCGGCGTATAAGCTACCAATTGCCACGTATGCATCCGCTGTAGTAGCCCAGATAAGCGTATTGTTTGCATCCGTGACGCGAGTCCCAGCGGGGATTAACACGGCAGAAGTTTGTGCTCCTGATATCTCAAAGCGCACAGTACAGAACGCCGCTTGAGCGACCGGTCGGGTTGTGCTGTAAAACAATTCCCCTAGCGCATCAAGATTCTTACCTTCAGCTCTGCTTGGGAGGTTTTGATTTCCGGCATAATTACATAGCACACGTTCCTGTACCAGAACATCGGCTACCCAGAGTATGAATAGCTTTTCCGGGCTAGATGGTTGAACGGTCGTACCCGTAATTTTTTCATAAGCGGAGATCAGATCGGCGACAAGCGCCTCAGTGTCAGTGCTGACAAATTGATACTCTGTATTCCTACTCATCGGTTATTTCCACCTCCACCGTTGGTATTAGCTTTCCGGGCGTTGCTGCATCTTCTTGAAAGGTTATGCCAATTACTGTAGCCCTCGGCTCATAATTTGAAATAGCTTCCGTAATTTCTGAGATTAGCAGCGGTTTTGCTACTGGAATAGGACGGTCAATAAATTCCATGGGGATACCGAAATCCCGGTACAGGGGAACCGATTGCTGCCTGGTTTTGAGAATGATGGCGATGTTCTGGAGAACCGACGCTACCGTGTCGCGCTCGTTCAGCGTTATTCTGCCAAGGTCTTTGGCACTGACTTTATAACTCATGGCATGCACCTCACGATCTCAAATATTCCAGTAAGTTTATAGATACGGTTGCGCTGGTCAAATTACCTTCTCCGTCATAATGTTCGGCCTTGACTTTATGGCTCTCAATGGTCCATCGATATTTCCCATATCGCTTGTCACCGATCACAAGCGCCAATGATTGCCCCTTTGATTCATACTTCTGGATTTTAGTGATTTCGCTCACAGGGTTTACACCGAGATACGCAGAGAGCATTACATCAAACGAAATAGTATCAGCATCTGTGCCTTCAAATTCTGTTAAGGTTTTTGCAAGGTGCCGTTGATGCTTGCCATATCTCGCAGATCCGGACCATTGGAAGTTGTTAATGGTTTTGACCGCCCGGGAAGATACAAAAAAAACAATGTCGCCAAGGCATCCTATCTGAGCCATATCTATATCCCCCCTAAAATAAAGCCATCTGCATTGAAAACAGGGAGGTACAAGACAACCACCGTTTCATTCAATAACGGCATCCAGTAGGTGACATTAGCGATATGGTCGTGTAGGCCTGCGGTGCTGGCTGTGCCACCGCCTGTAACGTCGTGCGTATGGTCTCCGTTTTCCTTCACGAAGACGCCAGCTCCGTGGTGTTGCAACACATGCAGCCAGCCAGATGTAAACCCTTTGTCCTTGAAGATTACTCTGGCCTTCCTGGCACCGATATCAACTGCGCTGACAACGCCAATGCGCACGAGGTTTGCCAGTATATTTTCAGAGTCCATTAGTATCCCTCCAATGCTGGGCGCAGTCTAATTTGTGTGGTATACCCAGAGCTGCCCACGGAATGTATTGACTGCTTGGTGATGTATTTACCGTCCCAAGCTCCCCACCCGGAGAGAATAGCTGTTACGCCGCTCGTCAGATCAGGATTACCGGGGAACGTGAAGCTCGCTGTTTTTTCAAACTTGTTATGCAGCCGAAGCCTTTTTACCGCTAAGGCTTGAGCCTCTGCGATGCTGGTGACTTTGGCGGTCACTTCAAGCTGTTGATTATTTTTGGACTTCGCATCATAATCCGCAGCATATGCAGTCGCCTCAATTGTTTTGCCGGTAGTTGGGTCCACATAACTCACGCGGCAGCTTGCATATCGGGTATCTGCTTCTCCGGAAGATACCTTGTATTTGAGATATGCACCGCTATTCCGCGTTATTGTGATTACTGCGCCTTTGGCTTCATAAGCGGCTTGATCGAATAACACGATAATGTTGTTCGTGACTTTGAGTGATAGTCCGGCATTATGGCACAAAGTAGAAAGAAACTTTATGTCGCTGGTGGTAACCTGTTCAACACGTTTAAAGAACGGATCATTGGCAGATTCATAGAGGCAGGTCATGCCGTTAAGCGTGGCCATTTCCTTCGCTATGCCAGACAGGGTGTAAGATTCCCATGCCCGGCTTTTTTTAGTTTGGCGTATCTGCCCATTGTAGGGGAGCGCAGTTCCCTTAATGGAAATAGTCGATGGCGGCCCGGATGCATCCACCTGATCTAACTCAAATTGTCCGCAATCAAGTATTTTGCTTTTTCCGTTGCCAGTCCAATTCTTACGGGTTATGACCGCTTGAATGTGAAGCCCCTTGGTAGATGCATCGCTTGCAGCAGCACCGGCCTTTGTCACTTGGCCCTCTGCAAACCACCCCAGATACCCGACGTGAATAGGGTAGGGAACGCCGCTTTTAAGGTTTAGATGGGTGATAGTGCCGCTGTAATTCGTGACGGTCGCTCCGGGCGTTCCATCCCCATAGCTGGTATATTGCGGTTGACCGTTTGCAACTACAGCATCGCCAATTGCCCAGTTTCCAGAACTGTTGCTCCCGGAATTAATAGCGGTAATATAATTCGCACTGACATAAGCGGTTTTACCACTATACGTGAAAGCTGCCCATCCATTTAAAACGGATTTAACAACAATCTGCGCGCCGTAAGCAAGCGTTCCCAGCTTTGAATAATTGGCACCTGGGCCGCTGCGGATATTAACGCCGGTTTGTGCTGTTACCTTGTAGGCGATTGTTGCCGCCGAAGATGAAGAAGATGCTGCGGCTTGGATAGCATCATTTAGCCACTTGCTCAGCCAGACATCATCGCGATCTTCGATAAGGATCTGAATGTCATCCGCTTCATCTTCTTCGTTGTCGGTATAGGTGACCGATAGCAAATAAGGGTCAATAGACTTTGAGATATCAACGCCATCAAAGGCAATATCGACGAATGTACGTCGGGCCTGATCTTTGCTGCTCATCCGCTCACCTTCTTCCAAGGAGGCAAGGCGTCAGTAACACTTTCCGTGGCAACCTCCGGCAGCGTAAGAATAATGCCAGCGGGGAATATGTAATATTCGCGATATTGCCGATTGAGGTTTATCAGCTTATCTGTGTGCGCCACATCCCCAAGTTGAGCATAGGCAATGCTATCCCACATATCGCCCTGAACCGTTGTATAGGTAATACTCACTTGTAAGCCCTCCTTGCTGCGTCTATTCCGGCGCTCTCCATAACCTCCAGTATGTAATCGCGCAGATTGTTGTCATGGTCTCGCAAAATCTGCTCGACCTCGGCTGCGTTACTGACGCCGTTTAGGTTATATTGAGGGGCATAGTCAAGTGCTATATACACTCCACCGCCACCATTGCTCTCGGCAGATACAGCATTGTTTCCATTGCCCATAGCACTGAGATAAGCCATGAGTTGCGGCGCAAAAGCAACAATCTGAGCCTCTTGAGCCGAAAAGGCTTCAACGCCAGCGATCGAGGTATTGGCCATGGCTGCGGCAACATCAGGTTCTAAGGCTTCGGTCTTTCCGATGTACCCGGCCCATGTCATTTCTGCGCGGTTTTCCATGACGCGGGATGGGCTGTGGATCTCCAGCTTTTCATCAATTGCTGCCACTGCCGATTCTGCGACACGTTTATAGGCCTCTTGAACAGCAGGCAACATATTGATGGCACCATCAACAAAACCCTGCATTGTTCTCTTGGCGCTTTCCGCGGCGTCATCACTAAGATTCATCTCGGCAATAGTACCTGCAAGTTCTTGCTGCAATGCGTCCATAGAATTGGTGAAGTCGGTCTCAAGATCGGCAAGGCTGCCGGCCGCTGTCTTTTGTTCCTCTTGGAGTCGTTGCCAGTTTTCGACCATCTTTTGAAGATCGCTGTCACTGGCGTTTGCCATACCGGCAATCGCATTAACACTGTCAGAGCTTCCATCCGCAAAGCTGGCGATCATGTCTCCAAGGCCTTGAATATCGGCGCTGCGGTTGTTTAGGTTGTCTAGGTTCTCATTGTATTGCTGCCAATAACTGATCTGGCTTTGAAGGTTTGAATTGATTGTACCTGCGCTCGTTGCAACGACGCTGGCAGCCTTATCCCAGAGATCATATTGTCCCTGTATGCTGTCAAACGCAGCGTCGTAGGCCTCCTTGTAAGCGGCAGTGAGGTCTTTTATTTGGTCGGTAACGCCCTTAATGACATCTTTGATGTCCCCGTTGCCTGCGGCGACGGCATCCTGGGTTGCCTGATATTCCTGAAATGCGCCCTCAAGTACCGCGATTGCAGCTTCATTTTCTTGGTATTTGGTTGTTGTTTCTTCAAGGGATTTGTTGTATTCGTCTAGTTGGTTCTTCGCAGCATCAGCGGTGGCAGACTCTTCTCCCGTCCAATACGCAGAGCCCATTTCATCATACTGATAAAGAGCCATGGCGTCTGCGTACGCCTTACGAGCAGTCTCATATTCCTCCTGTGCAATTTTGGCATTGTATTCAGCCGCTTCCTTTGCGGATTTAAGTGCGCCCTGCTGACCGACGCGGTCAATGTATTCACTCCACTTTTCTCCCAGAGAAAGCTGATCGGATTGTGCTTTTGCAATGTCATAAAGCGAATCAATAAACCCACCAGAGGCATTGGCTACCTGGTCGTACGAAATGGCAAGCTCCGGAACGGATTCATTCAGGGAATCGATAATAGCCAGAATTGCCTGCTTGTTTTTAGTAGCCGCATCCGTGGTGGAAGCCAGTTCGGACAGTTTGCCAATTAGTGCAAATACGCTCTGCTGCTCAGTTTGAATTTTGTCGGATGCCTCAGTATGAGAAGCGGACATGTTATCATAGCTGCTTATGAGCTTTTCATGCGCGGCCTTATAGTCCTCGATCGTTTGCTTTCCGCTTTCATACTCTTTGTTCAAACCCTCAATTCGCCATCTGAGCTGCTGTGCTTCGTAAGACGTTTCACCATAAGCTTCTGTCGCCCGATTATATTCTTCGTTAAGGCTTTGTAGTTCTTTGTACTGTTCGCGAGAAGCGGCAGTCAGCTCCCAAGACTCATCAAGCTGAACCTTGGATGCATCCGAAAGAGCGATAATGCCGGCAGCCAGTGCAGCTACAGCGAGGGTCACACCCATAATGATGTTCACGCCAGGAATTGTAGAGGTTAAAAGAACGTTGGCAGCCGCAGCGAGTTTGGCGACTACTGTATAAGCTGCAAGGCCGGCAGTAACCGAACCGACTACAGCGATGAAGGCTGTAATTGCTCGGATTATGCCAGGGTTTTGTTCTACGAACTGAGTCACATTTTTCATGATGCTCGTTTCAAGTTCATAGAGCTTCTTCAAAACAGGATTGTAGCTGTCACCGATGGCGATTTTCAGATTGTTATAGGCGCTCTGTTTCATCGTAAGCAGGCTCTGAGTTGTGGCATATCGCTTTTCGGCTTCGGATTGCAATGCGTTATTTTCTGCCCAGGCCTCGTTTGCTGTAGCTATTGTTCGCGTTAACAGATTGCCTGAGTTAGAAAGTGAAAGAATTGTGCGCTGCATGCGCGTTTCCGTAATGCCTAAGTCAGTAAGCGTTACGATTGCGCTAGCACCAAGCCGTTCTGTATCACTAAGTCCGACCACAAAGCTTTCCAATGCGCCGGCGGCATTTTGCCCCCATGCCTGAGAAAAGTCTTGTGCGCTCATCCCGGCAACACGAGCAAACGCGTCTAGGTCTTCACCGGTTTCCACGGCAGTCATCAACATGGAGATAAGCTTTGAAACCGAAGTTGAACCCATCTGCGATTCAATACCTAAGCTTGAAACAGCAGCCGAAAGGCCCAACATGTCAGCTTCACTCATGCCGGCAAGACTGGCACTGGCAGCTATGCCTTGAGACATATCTGTGATTTTTTGCTCTGTGGTGGCATAATTGTTTCCAAGGTCAACAATGGCGCTAGCTAGCTCATCATAGTATTGTGGATCCATCTGCGTAATGTTGGCAAACTGAGCCAGCATTGTTGCCGATTCTTCCGCAGTCATTGTTGTAGCCGTTGCCAGCATGGACATAACGGTAGAGAAGTCTAATAAGTCGTCCTTTGCTATACCAAGCTGACCGGCAACTTCTCCAATTCCCGCCAGCTCTGTTGTCGTAATCGGAATATCCGTTGATAGCTCTTTGATGGATTCGGATATCGCCTGAAGCTCATTATCGGTCAAGTCAGTGGTCTTTGCTACGCCTGTAATAGCTGTTTCAAATTCACGAGATGCCTCAGCACAGCTCAAAAAGTATTCATAAATCTCTTGCAGTGCTTTAGCAATACCGGCGGCGACAATTGCTTCCTGTACGGCCCCAAAAGCCTGAGAGGCAGAGGCACCAAAATTTTCGGCTTTATCCGCTGCCTCTTGCTGCTTTTGTTTAAGGCCATCAATTTGGCTGGCAAGCTCTGCGCTTTCTTTTTCAAGGTTATCGGTGCTTACACCAGCCTCATTTAACGCACTTTTCATTTGCCCGAGCTTTGACGTCTGGGCATTGATAGACGCCGTGGTTTTATCAATCTGCATTTGCTTGGAAAGGAGCTTGTTTTGCAGATCGGACGAGGCGTCGCCAGTTTCCTTCAGCTCACGCTGGATGTTGTCATATTGCTGTTGCAGCAATTCGAGCTTCTTTTTAGTCGCCTCTATGGAAGCTTGCTGCTTCTGATATGCAGCGACATCGGATTGCGTTTTATTAAGAGCATCAATCTCTTTTTGCATAGAGGCGATGGCACTCTGTGCCGCTTTAAAGGTGCTGCTATAGCTGCCGCCCAGCTGGGCGCTAAGCTTAAATAGCATCTCATATTCTTTTCTGCTTGCCATGGCCATCCTCCTCTTATTATTTCCGAGCTTTGGTTTTACGTTGCGCCTTAGCTTCGGCGACAATGGAGTTGCTTTCCTTGATCCACGCGGTCAAATCGCGCAGCGGCCGAGACAGCCAGAATGGCACGGGCGTATTATTTGTTTGCGCCATAATTAAGCACTGTCTTCTCAGCCACTTCCCGCCGTCGCCGATTACAACTCCGACTTCAACAAAAAACTGCGGGCCGCACTCCTGATGCGGTTGTAATCACCAATGGTCATATACTTGAAAATATCGGAACCAACGGGTTCAGTGCAGGCCCTTGCAGCCATACGCACCAGGTATTCGCCAGAAAGCGTCGGAACAATAACCGGCTTTCCAAGCTGCTGCATTTCATTTTCGATTGCAAGTCCGTCTTCTCCGGTGAGGGTCCCCCAATCAAAAACGAGTTTTGCATACGTTTTGCCTTGGTAATTGATAGGCTTTAGGAATTTGTGAATATAGGCGTCTGCGCTGCTAATCGCTTCATGTTCGGCAACGGAAAACTCATTGGAATCGATTGCGCCAACCTTGGTTCCGCGATTTTTTATTTCGTTCATGTTAATACAATCTCCTTTCGCTACATACAGATCAGCCCGGAGCGGAGATGTCCGCCCCGGGCTGATCTGTATTTGCCTGTGTTACTTCCCAAGCGCCGTTCTGACTTCCGTCAGATAATCTTTGCCATTGACCAGGCAGATGAAATTGAGGGGATCAATTTCTCTTACCTTTGAGCCATCAATGTAGGTGGCCCAATAGCGCAGTGCATATTCTCCAGAACCATCCCCGGTAGAGGCCGGTGCAATAGAGCCACCTTTTTCAGATTTCGGCACAACGACCATAACGTGCTTAACCTGCTGGACTTTGATCACTCCAGCAACCGTGTCCTCAAGCTGCTGCGCTATGCGCAGATCAATGGTATGGCGACGTGGTTCGGAAAGCTTAATTGCTTGAGGCGACGTGGTTCGGAAATCAATGCCCAGAGACATAGCTTCGTAGTGGCCAAGAATAATAGCTTCTACATTTCCGGCAATTCCAGCGCCAGAAATTGTCTGCGTCAGCGCGGTCAAATCTGGCATGGTTACTTTGGCCAATCCTAAATATTCAGACCCGTCTTCGTACACTGCAAAGTTGATGATGCTTTGATCCATCTGTTATCCCTCCTTCTTATCCCTGCAGCGCGGTAGTCACATAACTGGCATCGTACTCGAGTACGAAGTCAATTTGCTGTGCCGGGCTGGGCGGGGTCATGTAAATGTGAATCTTGACCATCCCGGCCATGAGATTGGTAAGCGGATTTTCGCTTTCCTTGAATTCAACCCGCGCGCCGAGCAGGTACCCAAGGCCAACTAAACCGTTAAGCCAGATGTTTGCTGTGTCGATAACGGTATCGATCAGTCGGCGATTCATCGGCTTATCTAAACTGGACCAGAACGTGCGGATGACGGTATTCCCTGCCCAGTCAAACATTCTGGATACCGGGATGAAATAGTCTTTAACATCCATGCTGGCGGGGAAGCATGCCGTGTAGTTGCCCCAGCAAACCCAGCCGCTCATGAAATTGAGCGCAGTAACAATACCTGCCCCGTTAAGTATGTTCGCCTGAGAAAGCGTCAGATTGACCTCCGATCCGTCTGCAAGCACCATAGAATCACATTGGAAAGACTTGTTAGACGGGCTTTCGTAAGGGCAGCCGCTGTTATTGGTATCCACCTGAGCCATAAGCCCCGCGAGTTGCGTAGACATATGGAACGCATAATCGCCAAGCTTGATCATCGGCCAGCACAAAATTTCATTCTCGTCGGTGAAATTATTTGAGGCCTTATTGGTGATGGCTCCGGTATACGTAGTGGCACCACTTTCATTGGAACTGATATCGATCAACGCCTTAGCGCGGAACATGCCGTTGATACCAGCGGCCTTGGTTGCCATAACGGCTGCGACAACTGACGAACTGGAATGTCCAGGCGCGCAAATAAGATCAGGCACAACACCAAGCATGGTCATGCACTTTTCAATGCTTTCCATGCCTGATGCAACAATGGAATCGGTAACTGTGGCCGGTGTAACCTTGTTGTATGACACATTGAGCGACGTTGCGCTGTATGCGCCGCCAGACGAGAGCATTTCAACAACGAGATATTCCCCGCTGTAGTAGGTGCTGTAGTCGGTTTCCTTTACATAAGGATCACCGGCGCCACCTGCAGCCTTGATCGCCAGCGTCGCATTATTAATCGCCGCAATCGGCAGTTTGATCTTGTGATCCGTTACGCTCATGTCTGCTGCCGTAACAGCTTCTTTCATGGTTGCAGTGTCGAGCATATTGCAGAATATGACCGGCTCGCAGTCGAAAAGTTTAAAATGCGAATACATAAATTCGCAAAGGGGATAGTTCCCCCAGTCGTCCGAATAGCCGAGCTTTTCCACCGCCTCGCTCCAACTGGTGGCAAGCACCGGCACTCCCGCTGCTGCCGGAGACGCTGCGCTCTGGATGGGCGCACGACCGATTACAAACGGAATTCCAGATTCTGCGGTAGCTGGTGTTCCGACGCTGGTGGCCTGTTCGTAAACATTTACACCATGGGTGGCCATACTGTTTCCTCCTTATTTTTTCTGCCCGGCTGCCAGCTTATTGTAATTCACATACAGCAGGTTGTCGGGCGTCTTAATTTTGATTCGATCCTCAGCAAGCGTTTCCCCAGTAACAATCAGGCTCGTAATCAGCGGGTACTTCTCGACAGCTGAGGCGAGAGAATCTGCAGCCTGAGCTTTAGTTCCGTTAAAGATCGAGCCGGACTGGATGATGCCGCGAATGCTTGGCCCCAGGTAAACACAAAACCCGCCGGTATTTCCAGCGGGTTTGCTTGCGTTAGACTTTTCGGTGGTTTTTGGCGCAGACTCATCCGCTGCCACCGCATCTTTTTTTATAGCCATTTGGATACCTCCCTTTTGACTGCTGGGATCTTCCATGCGCTTATCATTTCCCCAGCAAAATAAGGAGCGGTGTCATCAGGATAAAGAAACGATTCAAGCCCGACTTCAAGGTCAAGCTCGAACTGACCTCCGATGATCACCTGCTTAAGCAGGCGAATGCGCATCCGCTCCATGAGATTAACAAGCATGAGTCCACCTTCCTGTTCGTCTTCGTTGTAGACGCAGAAAATTGAACGTACATTTGTTGATGCTGAAAGGTTGCTGCCTGAGGGTTGAATATCTTTGCTGGTGATTAACTGATGGATGATATAAGGCGCTGTTTTTTTTGCAGCTGTGCTTTTTATAAGTCGCATCAGATAGATTTCTGCCGCTCTGAATGCTTGTTCGGTATCGCCCTTTTGCATGCTTACCGGCATGATGATGTCGGCGGTTTCCTCTTTGGTGAGGAGTTTTAGCTGTTCCAGCAATACAATCCGATTCATCGATTAACCACCCCATCCGTTTAACACTCTGGTGATTTCGTGGCCGATTCTGGCTTCATACGTCTTATTGATCTCTTCATCCATCTTGTCGACCGTTGACTCGTGGGCATAAAAAGCTTGTACAGCAGAAGGGCCAAACAGTTCTTTAATTGGAGTGCGCTTGTCGGTTTCACGCTCAAAGATGCCGGTATGAGATCCAACTTGAGCAACGAAAGCATGGTCAAGAATCTGACGAGAATTGCTGCGAAGAACGCGCGTTGCAACCCGCCCACTATTATCGATGCGCGTGTCGAACTTAATGAGAGGGATCACGTTACCGCGATAGCCAAAGGTTACTTCATACGATCCGGATCCGTCCTTGACAATACTGTTAATATGCTTGGTGCGGCTTTTGAGCTCGCTCTGTCCAATGGCGTATTCTTCTGAAACGATTCTCATGCCGACCGTAAGCCCATGCTGTGCGGCGCGCTTAATCGCACTTCCAACCGCTTTGTAAACGCCATCCGGAATCCCGGCCAATAATTTTGTTACGCGATCAAGTCTGTGCTCTCCAATATCGTCAAAGTATACTGTGCTCATTCATCAATCGCCTCCAGCTCAACTCGGAGCATACCAAGTTCGCAAACCGAAGAGGCGACGTAGAAGGCTCTAAAGAACCCTCCGCCGCCTTCCTGGTCGTTAATCTTGATTCGCTGGTCCTTTTCGGGCGTTACGCCACCCAAATCATTTGCCGTGCAATGCAGAACAGATGAAACGAGATAAAGCCCCTGCGCATGATCAGAGGTGGAGATCAACTGTTTTCTGTCCTGCTCCTTGAGGCCGGAGAGAACAATGGGAATATCCTGATAGGTTTGACCATCATAGATGACCGTGCGCAGATCGGCAAATTCAGATGGATTCATGAACACGTTTTGGTTGTCAGAGGCAACCATGTCCTTAAACCCACTCATGCCAACGGCTCCTCAGGCGCTAATTCGGGCGGGGATTCTCCGTCATCGGCGTCATCCTCGTCGCCATCTTCAATGACGCCAAAGCACTTATTCAGATCAGCCACCATATCAGCTTTGCTCATTCCTCTTCGAAGGGGAAGGTTATGCGCTTTCATCAGTTCGCGGAGGTCTTCCGGCTTCATGTCGACACTGTAAGCGGGGATAATATTTTGCACGCCATTGTCGCCCTCTGTGACGCTGTTCCCCTCGGGCGTGTTCACGCCTGAGCCACTTCCATCACCGCTCTCTGCGCCCGTTGCAACAAGCGTGGGGGGCTCTTTATCGCTGCCATTGTCATCAGCATGTCCAGCGGCTCCTAATGTCTCAATTGCACTGGCAATATTGGTGTTGTCAACCATGGCAGCCACGCCGAGATTGACCAGTCTTTCAGCCTCTTCATCAGAAAGTTCGAATGAACCGTCTTGCTTTGATTTGGGTATGACTTTCTTACTTCCTTCGGGCTGATAGCCATAAGTTCCCTGAATAATAATAACCTCTTTCATTATGCTTCTCCTTTCTTATCACCTTAAACTACGTTGGCGGCGTAGATATACGGGCAATAGTTTCTTGGCGCCGCCAAGGGGCGAGTTCCCAGACGCAGTTTGCGGCTATCATTGGGCTGGTCAAGCACAAATTTAGGTACGCGTTTGTTGGCGTAGGTCGCAAAGTCGACCGCACCGTAATCAATTTGGGTGATTTGTCCATACATCAAATGGCCACAGCCCGGGGCAGTAACCATTGCCGATGTAGCAGGGAAGTATTTCTGCTCAACATCATTTTCGTCGACATAGGTTTCGTCGCAGGAAATCAGGGTCAGCTTGAAGCCTCCAAAATTTATAACGCCCATAGCGACAACACCTTCATATTTGGTAAGCTCTTGCTCAATCTGTCCGGTAATGATACCGCTGTTCTTGTCGAGCAGCTTTTGAACCTTGTCGAGACTAAGGATCGCGTCAGCCGCATCCGTTCCGAGCACAAGATCTGCCGCACTTAGGCCACGTTTGGAGAGAAGGCGACACATATTTCGAACATCTTCAAAGAACTTGCCGTTCGCATCATCCCATTTTACGGCTACCGTATAGGTATGGTTGCTGGTAGCGTCATAAAACTGAATGTGTTGGGATTCGCCCTTTGTTTTTGCATCAAGATATTCCTGCATGGTGCAGGCATTGTTGATCATGGTTTGTACGCACATCCATTCCTCACGGCGAGCAATACGAAGATCCAAGTCAGAGAGGTCATCCATCTGAAGTCGTGCTGCGCGCTGAGCTTTGCTCTGACCGGGATATAACGCCTCGCCAAATCCTCGCTTCTGTAAGTCGTCCAGAGTGAGTAAGCGAGATGGAGCGATATAGGCGGGCTGATATTCATGAATCTCGTATCCACGCCGATCGATGGGAATATCGCCCACGCGCGAAGCCACAAATGCCGCCATCTTTCTATCGCCTTTACGGTACTCGGTAAGCACCTTATCAGAGGCAAAGATGTCACCAGCGCCGGTAGGAAAGTATCTGTCCTTAAAGAACGATGTGGCAGGGACGATCTCTTCGTGAATCGCGATCAGCGTATAAGTATCAAAAAAGTTAAGTTCGGCCATTTCGTTTACCTCCTTTAGTTTGCAGGGAAGGCCGCTTTGAAGACAATTCCGCGTTCACGCAGTTTGTCTTTATCGGCTTCCATCATGGTGTAACCATCAGCTACCGTAATCTTTTCGGTATTAAAGCAGCCTGCGGTGTAAACTGCGACAGGGACATCCACACTGGTGCTGATATCCTCATTATCGCAAAGGATACAATCAGGGATTAACTGTTCAGGAGAAAAGAATACAACAACATTACCGGTTCCAGTTACCGGAGCGGATGCTAATGTAACTACGCCGGTCTCTGAATTATAGGATGCCACTGCGACTTTAACCCCTCCAACCGCTACATAGAGAATGCTTTTCGGCATAGCTACAACGGTAAATGCCACTGTAGCGCCATCTCCATTAAAACTCTCGGAAGTTTCAGCTACAGTAGTGCCAAGAATATAAAGTTTTCCATCCTTAGTGGATTTAGCAAGCACGGTGCCCCGAACATAGGTCGCGGCCGCTGCAAGCTTTGCAATTGTGCCACCTGCGGTCTGGATAGACGGGATGATATTTGTAATCAGGCCGTCATAGTCCATCTCCCCGACTTTCCTGTACAGATTATTAGCCATCTTACTTTTCCTCCTTGCTGCTGAGCAGCGACTTTACGCCAGCTCTTGCTTCGGCCATACGTTGACCAGGCGTTTTGTCACCGGTGGGGTCATCAGCCTCTGGGGTAGCAGCGCCGACGTTAGCTGCACCAGAGGCTTGATAATCCTTGTTGGCTGCTGCCATGAACGCTGTGCCATTTTTTGCTGCCTTCTGCGCGGCATGGAAAGCCATCTCCTGGGCGGTGCAGGCATTCTCGCCGTACTTGGCTTCTTGCACAGTTTCATTGTCATACAAAGCGGCAATTGCATCAATATCCGCGATGCGTTGACGTTCTGCATTGACAGCAGCGCCGGCATCTTTAGACGCAGCGGCCTGAGCCTCGGCCACGAGTTGATTTGCGAGCTCCGGATCTTCAGCGCGAAGCTCTTCAAGATTCTTTGCCATAAGGGGTCCTCCTTCTTGACCGCCGGTTTTAGCCGGCTGTTTTGTATTTGTCTGATCCGCTTTCGCGGTTTTGACCACTTTAATATTTTCCGGCAGCTTGGCAAACGGCGCCATGCTTAATGTCCTACCGTTTACGAACAAGTGCCGCCCATCTGCGCTGGCTGCTATCTCTGGTTTTTCTTCGGCTGCGTCCAGCATTTCATCAGCAAAGCCAGCGTCTATAATTTCCTGCCCGACCATGGTTGTCGTCTTAGACATCATGGCAAGCAGTTCCTCTTCTGTCTTTCCAGTTCTGGCCTTATAAATCGCGACCTGCGACTTATCCGTCGGGTCAAGCTGATCTGCTTCTTGCCGCAACTCATCCGCGTTATATGCCCCCCAGAAATAGGTCCAGCATTTATGTATCATGACCTGGCTCGCCGGATTAACTTGAATGATGTCAGCTGCGCACATAATATGCGTACCTCCGGACATGGCCACGCCGTCTACTCTGGCGGTCTTTTTCGCCGGCAGCTCACGCAACCGGTTATGGATGACGATAGATACTTCCGAATTACCCCCGACGCTGTCGATGCGCATCAGGAGCGTTTTGGCTCCTGCGACGGCTTTCAGGTCCTCAAGAAACTCGTCAAGCATAATAAAATCTCCAGGGATCGGTTCTCCCGTCCACCAGTCTACTGGGCGGGTTCTTACGATTTCTCCATAAAACTGGATCTCTGCATCAAGACCATCCGTCATCGACATGGTATAGCAGTCGCGCCGGATACTAACCGCGGGAGGGTGGGTTCCCGGTTTAAAAACACTTTTGAAAAAATTACTCATTGGCTTTGGCATCTTCATCGTCCTCCTCATCTTTGGAATCTGCATTAAGCGATACAGTAGACCGACCGCCGCCAGCAGCCGCAAGCTGTTCGTTTTCTTGCTTTAGCTGAACAACATTCTGTTCCCAGTCACCGCCGCCCATTTCTTGGGTTAACTGACTGCGCGTTTTAAATCCGTTGTCAGCCAGCAGCACGGCCGCTTTCGCTTCTTTAAGTGGGTCTAGTTGTCCCTGTACAGGTCCTATCCACCGAGCGCCACACCAGGCGGCTCTCACGCGTGGGTCATTAAAAAAACCCGGAGCCTTTATGCGCCCCAGGGCTACTGCCTCTGCTAACCATGTTTCATATACGGGCTGACAAAAATCGTCCACAAACCACTTTCGCCGCATTCTGAATGCTTCCCATGCATCCTGCAATGCAGCCCGCGAAGCGGAATAGGAGCTGTTATATTCCTTGATCAACACATCATAAGGGATCTCAAGGTTGGCTCCTACCAATTTGCAGATCGTTTTTACAAAGCTTTCAAATCCAGAGGTCGGGACATTTGGATTTCCAAAAACAACTTCTTCATCATCTTCAAGATGAAGGACTGTGCCAGGCCCCATTTCATACTCATTTGGACTATCCGAAAGATTGTCCGGTTCCTCCCCAGGAACGCCAACAATGTCATTCCCGCCAGCTTCGTTTGTCGGGATTTCTGTCGGATCTGATTTGGTTTTTACCCAGGCAGTAAAGAAAGACTGAACAAGCGCCGCCATAAGCTCGCTTTCGGTATATCTGCGCAATTGCAACAGTGGTTCTATAGCCTGTGCAAGATAAGAAACACCTCGGTATTGGTCGCAGCGTTCACTATCCATAATATGCAGGATGTTTGGCAGGCCTGTATTTTTTCCGTACGCTTCCACGCGCGTCCATACCGTTTGATCTCCTGTGATCTGACCGGGGTAGGTGTTGCGAATGTAATAGGCCACGATCATGCCGTTGTTATCGACCTCTACGCCGTCATAGATTTTGTTGCCAGTTTTATGGCTCTTTCCATCCGTGAAGCGAGGTGACGGCGTGATGGTGCTGCCGTAGTCAATTGGGGTGCTTACCCGGTCAGCCTCAATCAGATGCAAGCGCAGGGAATAGGGGTTTGTAGGCTTTGGGTTAACGCGCTTGATCATCGGGAACACATCCCCGCTCATTAACCATGCTTTAAGAGCCAGCTGCTGCATCCCCTCAAAATTGTTTACCCCTGTTGCATCGCAGTTCTCTTTTTTAGAGGCCCACAGAGCAAATTCTGCTTCTACTGCTCGCTGCCATTCTTTCGCTGTCTCGGGGGAAAGACCTAGAAT
>DATMYZ010000308.1:0-4558 GCA_035560675.1 Clostridia bacterium | reverse complement strand
AAATTAAGGAGGTGGAGATTATAAAACAGGTTATCAGTACGGAGAAGGCGCCGGCTGCCATTGGCCCTTATTCACAAGGGATCAGCGCTAACGGTTTGATTATTACGTCCGGCCAGCTGCCTATTGATCCGGCCACCGGCGCAATGCCAGAGGGCATTGAAGCTCAGACCAGGCAGTCTCTGACCAACTGCAGGCATGTTCTGGTGACTGCCGGCGTTACCATGGACAATGTCATCAAGACGACAGTGTTCCTTAGTGACATGAACAACTTTGCCGCAATGAATGGTGTGTATGCCACTTTTTTTGACGGTGTCTGCCCGGCACGCAGCGCTGTGGAGGTCGCCAGGCTGCCCAAGGATGCACTAGTGGAAATTGAGTGCATCGCTGTGAAATAACTTTTTCCTAATATTCCATCGGGGCCGTGGACCCGGAACTTATCTTGTGAAAGGTACTGTCCGCCAGTCGCTAAAACCGAAAAGGCATTCGGCAATCGATGACCGGGGTATCCTCTAAAATGACGACGCAATGCGTCACAATATGGAGGTAATAATTATGAAGTACCCTTTGAACGTTGAAACACCCAAGTCTTTTTCTTACGTCAAACGCAACATACCGACCGTGACCGTCGAGCAGCGCGAGCGTGCCTTGAAAGCTACTCATTATAATGAGTTTGCTTTCCCAGCCGGTATGCTGACGGTGGATATGTTGTCCGATTCTGGCACCACCGCCATGACCGATGTCCAGTGGAGCGCTATGTTCTTGGGCGATGAGTCCTATGGCCGCAACAAGGGCTACTATGTCCTGCTGGATGCAATGCGCGACGTGTTTGAGCGCGGCAACGAGCAAAAGCGCATCATCGATCTGGTGCGTACCAATTGCACCGATATCGACAAGATGATGGATGAGATGTACCTGTGCGAGTATGAAGGCGGCCTGTTTAATGGCGGTGCCGCGCAGATGGAACGGCCCAACACGTTCCTGATGCCGCAAGGCCGTGCTGCGGAGTCTGTTTTGTTCGCTCTGGTCTCTAAAATTCTGAATGCCCGCCACCCGGGCAGGCAGTTTACCATCCCTTCCAATGGGCACTTTGACACCACTGAGGGCAACATCAAGCAGATGGGTTCCATCCCCCGCAACCTTTTTAATAAAGCGTTGCTTTGGGAAGTTCCCGAGGGCGGCAAGTATGAAAAAAATCCGTTTAAGGGCAATATGGATGTAGAAAAGCTGGAGGCGCTGATTCAACAGGTCGGACCCGAGAACGTACCGCTGGTTTACACCACCATCACCAACAATACCGTCTGCGGACAGCCGGTTTCTATGGCGAACATACGCACTTCTAGCGCTATCGCTCACAAGTATGACATCCCCTTCATGCTGGATGCCGCCCGTTGGGCCGAGAACGCCTATTTCATCAAGGCAAACGAGGAGGGCTATGCCGACAAGTCTATTGCCGAGATTGCCAAGGAGATGTTCTCTTATTGTGATGGCTTCACGGCCTCTCTTAAGAAAGATGGCCATGCCAATATGGGCGGCGTTCTGGCGTTCCGCGACAAAGGCTATTTCTGGAGAAACTTTTCAGACTTCAACACCGACGGTACAATAAAGACCGACGTGGGCATTCTGTTGAAGGTCAAGCAGATTTCTAGCTACGGCAACGATTCTTACGGCGGAATGTCCGGACGCGACATTATGGCATTGGCAGCCGGCCTGTATGAGTGCTGCAACTTTGACTATCTGGATGAGCGAGTCAAGCAGTGCGAGTATCTGGCTCAAGGCTTCTACAAGGCTGGTGCCAAGGGCGTGGTTCTACCCGCAGGCGGCCACGGTGTGTACATCAATATGGATGAATTCTTTGATAATAAACGCGGTCATGAGACCTTTGCCGGTCAGGGCTTCAGCCTGGAGCTGATCCGTCGCTACGGAATTCGCACCTCGGAGCTGGGCGACTACTCCATGGAGTATGATCTGAAGACCCCCGAACAGCAGAAGGAAGTCTGCAACGTAGTTCGATTCGCCATCAATCGCAGCCAGTTGAGCCAGGAGCATCTGGACTATGTGATCGCTGCTGTCAAGGCCCTGTATGAGGATCGCGAAAATATTCCTAATGTCCGTATTACCATGGGGCACAACCTGCCTATGCGTCACTTTCACGCCTTCCTAGAGCCATATCCCAACAAGTAATAGGCGCCATTAACACAACTGCATCACCGAGACCGCCTTGGCACTATAAGACTTGAACAAGCGGCCTTTCCGGAAGGCCGGGAAGGCCGCTTGTTATGTCAGAGAGGCGGGTTCAATTCCCGCCGACCTGTAAAAGTAATGCGTTTTCACCTTGCCCACATGTGAGATTCCAAAATCAGACAAAAATGTAAAATTATCTGGAGGAATTAATATGGCAAAAGATAATGCAACTTCGGCAACTCGCGATGGATTCCAATCAAAATGGGGGTTTATCCTGGCTTGTATCGGCTCCGCAGTTGGCATGGGCAACATCTGGCGTTTTCCTGCACTGGTCTCCGCTTGGGGAGGGTTAACATTCCTGATTCCTTATTTCATTTTCGTTGTGCTGATCGCTTCTAGCGGTGTTATTGGTGAGATGGCCCTGGGGCGTTCCACCGGCGCAGGCCCTATCGGCGCTTTCGGTAAGTGCACAGAGTTGCGCACCGGTAAGAAAAATTTTGGCGAGGGCATCGGGTTGATTCCTGTTTTGGGCTCTCTTGCGCTGGCTATTGGTTACACCTGCGTGGTAGGCTGGATCTTTAAGTACACCTTCATGTCCTTTACCGGCGGCCTGGTTGCCATGGGCCGTGATATGAACATCATTGGTAGCACCTTTGGCGCTACCGCCAGTGGCTGGGGCAATAACCTGTGGCTGGTCATCGCTGTGGTCGCCAACTTTACCATTATGGCACTGGGTGTGGCTGGTGGCATAGAGAAGGCCAACAAGGTCATGATGCCTGCCCTGTTCATTCTGTTTGTGGGGCTGAGCATTTACATATCCCTTCTCCCCGGCGCTGCCGACGGCTACAAATACATCTTTACCATAAATCCCGCGGGTCTGGCGAACCCAAAACTGTGGATTTTTGCGTTTGGTCAGGCGTTTTTCTCACTGTCTGTTGCTGGAAACGGCACTGTCATCTACGGCTCTTATCTGAGCAAAACTGAGGACCTGCCCAGTTCCGCCCGCAATGTGGCGATCTTTGATACGTTGGCTGCTCTACTGGCTTCTTTCGTCATCATTCCGGCGATGGCTGTCGGTGCTGCCGAGCTGTCTTCTGGTGGCCCCGGCCTGATGTTCATCTACTTGATCAACGTGTTCAACGGTATGCCCGGCGGCCAAATCGTTGGCATCGTGTTCTTTATCTGCGTGCTTTTTGCGGGCGTTACTTCTCTGGTTAACCTGTATGAGGCTCCCGTTGCTACCTTGCAGGAACGGTTTGGCATGAAGCGTCTGCCTGCTGTCATTATCATTGGCGTCATCGGTTGTTTTGTAGCGCTATGCATTCAAGCCATCGTTTCCGACTGGATGGATGTGGTATCCATTTATATCTGCCCGCTGGGTGCTCTGTTGGCTGGCATTATGTTTTTCTGGGTCGCCGGTAAAAAGTTTGTTCAGGAAAGCGTCAATCAAGGTGCCAAAAAGCCTATCGGTAGCTGGTTCTATCCAATGGGCAAGTATGTGTACTGTGCCTGCGCCCTGATCGCGCTGATCGCCGGTGCTTTCTTGGGCGGTATCGGCTGATGTTCTTTCTTTAGCCGAAAGAAGTTTACCTGTTAGTCCGAAAGACACCGGGACGTGTGTGGCGGCAAGGTCATATGAGATAATAACCTAAAAGTAGTTATTATACCAAATTGATAGCAGCTCGCCGCTTAACGCGGCAACCGCATTATGGTGGGCAATTATACCACCGCGTGCTCTCCGCTAGTGGTATAACTACGTTAAAAGGTCAGCTGTTCTCATTTATCTAAAAAATCGCATTGCCAAGCTGGATTGCTTGGCAATGCGATTTATGTTTTTTTGATATCGTACAAATCTTCAACCAACAATGACGCGTTTCGTCTGCGTTTCTTTGTAAACAAACCTATATTATGAGCAAGACAATTAAAAATAGTTCGCATTAAACAAATGCTTTCTTCACCATTCGCTGAATATACTGACTATGAAAGGAGTTGATGCTATGTATACACAGATCCGGAACCCCAGCGTAACGGTCTACGACTTTAAAACAGACAAGTATCTCGGCGAGGCGCGTTTTAAACCCACACTATCGGCCGAGAAGTCTTTGCTGGATTGGATTAATTATGGTATTTCTCCAAGATCGTTAGTCATGGTGGAGTCCAGTTTTCAGCCATCTGAAAACTATGTCCCTATTGTACCAAATGAGACTTATCATCAAAGGGGTATATTCAAGGCGGTGGTAAAAGACGGAAATTCAGGAAAATGGGTACCAGCCGAAGCGAATATTACATATGACTGGCGGTCGAGAAGCCCAGAGCCGGGAAATTACTTAAGCAGTGTTGAATTCAGTAATGTAAAAACAAATGGAGCATTTAATAT
>DATMYZ010000307.1:0-23538 GCA_035560675.1 Clostridia bacterium | reverse complement strand
GTTATAGTAAATGATAATTGTCAATCATTAGAGCGTTTTTAAAAGTCGAAAACGACGGATAATTTACTGAAAAAGCATAAGCGCGGGATAAAAAGCGCAAGAATACCAGTTATATCTAGCGCATTTTAACGTTCCGGTTGGCGCTTAAAGTAGAATTGCCTAAAGCTGGCGGCGTTTAAGATCGCCTCAATCACCGAGGAGGATATCAACATGCAAAAGCCGTTCTGGAACCAGATGGAAGCCGCGCCCCTTCATGAGATTAAGGCGGTACAATCGCTGCGCCTGTCGCAATCGGTGCGGCACGTCTATGAAAACGTCGCATTTTATCGGTCAAGATTTGACGAGGCCGGTATCTCACCTGAGGATATCAAAAGCGTCGACGACCTTTATAAGCTGCCGTTTACCTACAAGCAGGATTTACGCGACAACTATCCTTATGGGCTGTTCGCCGCACCGATGGACAAGGTGGTTCGAATTCATGCCTCCTCCGGCACGACAGGCAAGCAAACGGTTGTGGGCTATACCCAAAACGACCTCGACATGTGGAGCGAGTGCGTCGCCCGCGCCTTAACAGCCGCCGGGGCTGATTCGAGCGATTTTGTTCATGTTTCGTATGGCTACGGGCTTTTCACCGGCGGCATCGGTCTGCACGACGGCGCTGGCAAAATCGGCGCGTCGGTCATTCCGGCTTCAACCGGCAACACCAAACGCCAGCTTCAGATTATGAAGGATTTTCACTCCACCGTGCTGTGCGCCACGCCCTCTTATGCGCTGTTTTTAGGTGAGGCTTTGCAGGAGGCAGGCATTTCTCTGGATGAAATCACACTTAAATGCGGCGTCTTCGGCGCCGAGCCCTGGACGCAGGAAATGCGGTTGCGCATCGAGGCGCTGCTGGGTATTAAGGCATATGACATCTACGGCTTGTCTGAGATTATGGGTCCCGGCGTTTCTTATGAATGCAGCGCCCAGAACGGTATGCACATCAACGAAGACTTTTTCATCGCCGAAATAATCGACCCTGTCACCGGCGAGGTGCTGCCTGAGGGTGCCAGAGGCGAGCTGGTGTTTACCGCCATCTTCAAAGAAGCGCTGCCGCTCATCCGCTACCGCACCCGTGATATCACATCGCTCATTCGCGAAAAATGCGCCTGTGGCCGCACATTTGTGCGCATGAACAAGGTTTCCGGCCGCAGCGATGACATGCTCATCATCCGCGGAGTTAACGTCTTCCCCTCGCAGGTGGAGTCTGTACTGCTGGATCTGGGTATGCCGCCGCATTATCTGCTTATCGTCGACCGCAAGGGATCGCTTGATACCCTTGAGATTCAGGTAGAGATGGACGCCTCCATGACGTTTGACGCTGTACGCCTGATTGAAGAAAAAGAAGCGGCTATCCGCCGCGCGGTAGAATCGACACTCGGCGTTGCAGCTAAAATAACGCTAGTCTCCCCCAGTACCATCGCCGGGAGCGAAGGCAAGGCCAAGCGCGTCATCGACAAACGCACATTTTAAGGAGGAATTTGTTATGACCATCAAGCAAATCTCTGTCTTTGTGGAAAATCGCGCCGGTATTCTGGCGAACATCACCTCCGCCCTGGGTAATGCCGGTATCGACATTCTAGCGCTTTCGGTAGCAGACACCACCGATTTTGGCGTTCTACGCCTCATCGTCAATGACCCTGCGCTGGCCGCTAAAACGCTGCACAACGTCGGTTATCCTGTTTCAACGACCGAGGTTATTGCTGTCGCCATAGCGCACCATCCCGGCGGGCTTGCCGCGGCACTAGCCGCGCTGGGCACCGACGTGGTGGTGGAATATTGTTACGCTTTTATGGGGCGGGATCCGAAAAATGCCGTGGTCATTCTTCGTCCCGACGACAACCTGCGAGCCATTGAGTTGCTTAAAAAAGGCGGCTTCAATACGTTGAGCGAAAGTCAACTCTTTTAACGCCGATTTATAAAACCGCTGTCCCCTGAGGCGGCTCGGCAGAGACATCTCTCTGCGGCGCGCTTCCCTTGGGGCAGCGGTTTTGGTATACTATAAAGTGTGCACAATGCCAAAAAGCTTACCACTGTTGCCTGATGGGCAGCTTTATGCGTGCGCCGGGCACTTTTTATGTCGGCTGGTGCACAGCGCCCTTGGACTGATTTCTTTAAAGGGGGTCTCATGGAAAACTGGAAACGTCAATTTGTGCTGCTGAGCATCGGTCAGGCCGCGTCACTGCTCACCAGCTCCATTTTGCAAATCGCTATTGTGTGGTATTTGACGCAGCGAACTGGATCGCCCGCTATCGTCACCTTCTCGACGCTATCGGCTTATCTTCCACGCGCAGTACTTGGCCTTTTTACCGGTGCGTTTATTGACCGGTTTGATCGCAAAAAGGTGCTAATCCTCTCAGATCTGGGTATAACGCTCGCGGCACTGCTTCTGGCGGCAGTCGCATCTTGGGGCGCCATTCCAATCTGGCTGATCTTCCTAATGCTATGCATTCGGTCGGCGGGGGCAGCATTTCATTCCCCAACGTTCAATGCCATTATCCCGGCCATTGTGCCGAAGGATCAGTTACCACGTTGCGCAGGGGTTTCTCAGGGCTTTGAGTCGATATCGCTGATTTTAAGTCCTGCGCTGGCCGGTCTGCTTTATAATCTGTGGGATTTTAGCGCTATTATTCTGCTCGATGTTGTCGGCGCGCTGTTCGCTATTGCAATCGTTCTGCCAATGGTCATTCCTAAAAATCAAACGCTGAAAAAGGGTGAAAAGCTGCACCTCTGGCAGGATACCAAAGACGGCATTACCATACTGCGGCGCAAGCGGGGCATGACGGCCATTATGGTTATCAGCTCGCTATATGCCTTTATCTATTTTCCTATCGGGTCGATGTACCCGCTAATCACCATGACCTATTTTGGCGGCAGCATTGCGGATTCAAGCATGGTTGAAATCGTTTTTTCAGGTGGCACGCTGCTGGGCGCGCTGTTTCTGGGAATGGCGGGCAACAAAATTCATAAAATCGGCGCTATTGCCGCCTCTATCGGTCTATACGGCGTCGGCGCGACATTGATAGGTCTGTTGCCGCCTTATGGGCTGGGCGCATTTATCGTGCTGTCCGGCGTTATGGGGGTGACCATTCCGTTTTTCTATGGGCTGAGAACCGCCATCTTCCAAAGCCGGATACCGGCCGAATATCTCGGTCGGGTATTGTCGCTGGCCTACAGCGTCAGTCTGTTTGCCTCACCGTTGGGACTGCTGTTGGGAGGCGGTTTTTCTGAAGTTGCTGGGGTGAACAGTTGCTTTTTTATCTGTGGCATACTGGCCGTCGGCCTTGCATTGGCTATGCTGATGACGCCGTCGGTGCGAAACAGTCATGATGATGCTTAGCCAACAATTCATTTGGTAATGTTTGTAACATAAAAAGGTTTCATTGTAACGATATGCACAAAACGTATGCCGCTTTAGTCGGCATCAGGGAACCCCCGGCGGGCCCCCGCTCTAAAACAGTCCACCGGACTGTTTCAGAGCGTTTTCTGAATGATAAATGTACATGTGGGACGCTGTCCCGCGCTCTGCAAACTTTTGTAACTTTTTAAAGCCTTATTTTTTCTACAAACTGAAGGGGGTGGGACGGAAAGCTAATGCTATCCGTCCCACCCTTATTTTTATATTACGCCGTCACAAGCGTCAGCTTTTCGTCCTTGACGGTAACGCTGACCAGCGCGGGAACATTTTCTCCGGCATCCACAATGAGACACGTCAGCGGGTCCTCTACCTCGCGGCGGATAACACGGCGGATGTCTCTCGCTCCTGCCTTCTGCCCAAACGCGCACTGCGCAATCAGCTCAAGCGCCATATCATCATAGCCAAAGGAGATACCCCGACGCTTGAGCGGTCCCTTAATCTCGTCAAGCATCAAGGCGGCGATACGTCTGAAATCTTCAACACGCAGGTTCTTAAACACGACAATTTCATCGATACGCGCAATGAACTCTGGGCGCAGGAAGTCTGAAAGAGCCTTCATCGCCCGCTCGCGCGAGACCTCGTTGGCCGTTTTGTCAAATCCCACTGAGCCGCCCTTGATGTTAGAGCCAGCGTTGGAGGTCATGACAATGACAGTGTTCTCAAATGAAACCCGTCTGCCCTGCGCGTCGGTGATACGCCCCTCGTCGAGAATCTGTAGTAAAATATTTAAAACATCGGGATGCGCCTTTTCAATCTCGTCGAACAGCACAACCGAATAGGGCTTTCTGCGTACCTTTTCAGTAAGCTGGCCCGCTTCGTCGTAGCCGACATAGCCGGGCGGTGAGCCGACAATGCGCGAAACCGAGTGCTTCTCCATATACTCGCTCATGTCAATGCGGATCAGCGGCTCAGTGGTGTCAAACAGCGCCTGCGCCAGCCGCTTGACCAGCTCGGTTTTGCCTACGCCAGTGGGGCCGACAAAAATAAACGACGCGGGACGACGCCTGTCAGATAGCTGCACGCGAGTGCGGCGCACCGCCGCAGCTACCAGCTCGACCGCCTCATCCTGTCCGATGACATACTTTTTCAGCTCATCAACCAACTGCGAGACTTTGGCCAGCTCGCTTTCTTTGATTTTAGCGGCCGGAATACCGGTCCACAGCTCTATAACGCGGGCAAGATCATTCACCGTCACGGTACGCCCCAACGCCACTGGCTCAAGCGCCTTGATGGCAGCTTCCAGCCGCAGCAATTCGCTGCGCACCTGCGCCAGGTTGGCATAGTCAATATCCTGCGACTGGGTCAACTGGGCTTCTCTTTGGCGCAGAGCTTCATAATCGCGGTTTTTCTGCTCATATTCCGCCAGCTCAAGGTTATCAAGCGTACAGCAGGAACAGGCCTCATCCAGTAAATCTATGGCCTTATCAGGCAAAAAGCGGTCGGTGATATAGCGCTCACTCATCTCCACCGCCTGACGGATAACCTCTTCCGACACCTTGACACGATGAAACGCCTCATAATAGCGCTTGATGCCGGAAAGCACCTCCACCGTTTCATCGATAGAAGGCTCATTTACCGTCACCGGCTGAAAGCGTCGCTCTAAGGCCGCATCTTTTTCGATATGCTTACGATATTCATTAAAGGTGGTCGCACCGATCACCTGAATTTCTCCGCGCGAGAGGGCGGGCTTTAAGATGTTAGCGGCATTCATTGAACCCTCGGCATCGCCCGCGCCGATGAGGTTGTGCACCTCGTCGATGAATAAAATAACATTGCCCTCAGCCTTGATATCCTCCACCAGCCCTTTGACGCGGCTTTCGAACTGACCACGAAACTGCGTTCCGGCGACCAGCGCAGTCAAGTCGAGCAGATAAAGCTGCTTATCCATCAGGCGGGGCGGCACATTTCCCTCCGCCAAGCGCTGAGCAATGCCCTCGGCGATAGCGGTTTTTCCTACGCCCGGCTCGCCGATAAGGCAGGGGTTATTCTTCTGGCGGCGGTTTAAAATCTGCATGACGCGATAAATCTCTTTGTCGCGCCCTACAATACGGTCGAGCTTGCCATCTCTGGCCTTTTGAGTCAAATCTTCGCAGTACTGATCGAGAAACTTACGGGCCTTGCCTTTTTCGCGCTTGGGGCGCTCACGTTCGCGGGTGTTTTTTACAGGCGGAGCGGACTCGATCAGCTCGGTTGGCTGCTCCTGCTCCTCGATGGCTTCGCCGCCAGTCAAAGAGGTCATAAAATTTTGTAAAAACCCAGGTATTGGCATAGCTCCGCCTGGTTCAAAATCGCCCTCGGTGCCAAACAGCTCACTCATATGATCAGAAATATTTTCTATGTCATCCTCGGACATGCCCAGCTTATCAATCATTTCCTGCACCTGCGGAATATGAAGCTCACGAGCACACTGAATACAGTAGCCTTCGTTAACAGGCTGCCCGTTTTCAATTTTGCTGACAAATATCATAGCCATTCGTTGCTTGCAGCGGCTACATAGCATATTCATTGGATATCACCCCGGTTTTGTGGAATTTTATAAAGGCAAAAGAATGATTTTTATTTTAGCAGTCAGATGTGAACTGGCTATGAAGCCGACTTTGACGTTTTACGCATTTATATAAGTTTAATTGTCGAATTCACCCAAGGCCCCGCCGTGTAAAAATACTTGAAAATTAGCGTCTGGTTAATCATGTCGGCAGAAACAGGGCCAAAGCTGCCGCCGGAGGCCGAAATCAAAAACCAAAGCACCGCTGAAATGACAAACACATAAAGCATACCCTGTATTGCGCCTAATACCCCTCCGAGCAATTCATTAAATGTGCCGATAAGCGGTAAATGATTGACAGTTTTTAAAAGTCCCGCCACAATGTTCACCAGCATCATTAATAGGCTAAACATGATAAAAAATGTGACAACCCGCAGCAGACCAATAGCAAGTGGCCCAATAATAGTGTCGGTAATGGCGGTGGTCACTGTGGCGGCATTGCTGCTGGCCAGCTGCTGATACCACTGCCCGACATAGATGCCCAACTCCGACTCGAGTGCTGCCGACAGCACCGCGGGCAATTCGCCCGCCAGATCTTCAATGTTTTTAGCAAATGCGGCTGCGTCGGCAGCAGTGAACGCCCCAAGGTGCTGCGCCACCATAGCGGATATCTTTTCGTAAAAAAAGCGCTGATAAATAACCTCTGCCGCCGGTTGGCTGTAGGTAAGCGATACAAACATGGCACCCAGTGATCCAAGTAGCACGACAATAGTGTTTAAAAAACCTTTTCGATATGAAGAAATAGCAAAAGCGGCAATAACCCCCACCGTTAGCGCATCCAAAATCCATGACATTTGCAATTCTTCCTTTCTGTTCGGGCGGCATCACCACCCCTGGCCGCTTTGCACTAATAGCGCGGCTGCACAGCCAACCCTGTCCGTGATATACTGGCTGTAAATACGAAGCTTTCCTTGCTCCCGATTCAGCCTAAGAAGACATCCTGTAAGTCACTAGTCCATCAGAAACAGCTTTATCTGGGCCTTCATGCTATCTTATGGCGGCGCAGCTAATCTGCTGCATAGTGGCATAATAAAGCTTTTTGCCAACCACCTGTGCGCAGAGCGCATCTGGCGTCTCAGTTATTTCTTCTTTTTGCAGTTGCGCATTAAAACGAATGGCGCGGTCACCCAAAAAGGCCAGTAGCCCTTCGTTATAAAAATGCAAACTTTTTACGGCGCGGTCAAAGCTGCCCTCTGCTGTTGGCACGGCGTTTTGATCCAGCAGAACCAATCTGACTGCATGCGCTGATTCATAATCGCCGACAGCGAGTGCGACGGAACCGTCAGGCGCAATGGCAAAGGCCGCAATGTGCTCATCCGACAGCGAATAGCTGTTTTCTTTGCCACTTATCGCAGACAGGTGATGCACGGCCCGGTCGGTGACTGCCGTGGCTTCAATTCCTTCAGAGAGCGACAATGCCAGTAGCAGCTCGTTAGATAGCACATGGGTGCAGCGTTCTTCGCCGGTCGAAATCTCAAAGGCGGTCACGACCGATTCCAACGCGCCGCCGTTTAAACCCACGCCCCCGACCGCGATATACTGCGCATATTTATCCAGCGCCAGATTGTAGATGATCCGTTCGGCAGAGACCCACAAAAACTGCTGTACATAATTGGAATCGTAGACGATAACCTGTGACTGGTCGCCCAGCGCCGCCGTGGAAACGGCACAGACCCCGCTGGGCGCTACGGCTGCGGTATAAATCGGATAGTCAAACTGGTGAGAAAACACCACGGTTTCGCCCGAGCGAACTTCTAAATCATAACCGCCGCGCGCATAGGTTAAAAGATAGCGCCCAGCAGAAACCGCCAACGTGTTTTTGCCCACTGTGCGTTCGTCAATCACCTGTTTACCCGCCTGATTGTACACCGAAAGAGCATTTTCTGTCACCAGAACGGCGCGTCGGCCTACCGATGTAAGCTGCAACGGCTCAGACGCAATGTCGATAGGATAACCCGTCGAATCAAACAGCAGTGCCACCGTATCCGAAAGCAGCACCCCAAAACCCTGAGAAGCGATATCAAAACGCAGGGCATAGAGAACCACAGCCACCACGGTAACCACCGCCACCGCAAATAATCGCCGAACGGTTTTTCTAAAAGCATATTTTTTGCGTTCTTTTTCAAAATCGGTGGTTCTGCCCATGCCTGCGCCCCCTTTCATAAAATGCTAGGCCACATTAGTTTCAAAAGCAAATGCTCAGGATGGCCACTGCCACCTGCCTTTATTAAAGCCCAGCTTTTGTGCCGAACAGAATTGCATCATCGTAAAAAACCTCCATCAGCATCAGGCCGCGCGAGGGGGCCGTCATGCCCGCCCGGCCGCGATCACGAGAGGCGATGATATCGGGGATACTATCCGCCGGAAGGGTACCCTGCACCATATTGAGCAGCGTGCCGGTCATGATGCGCACCATATTATAGAGAAACCCGTCGCCCGCCACCGAAAATGCAATGACATCGCCATTGTGCATCACCGAGCAGTCAAAAATCGTGCGCACAGTGTCTTCGACTGAAGAGCCGCTGTTTTGAAAAGCAGCGAAATCAAAGGTACCAACAAACTGTTGTGCCTGCGCATGTAAAAAAGCGACATCCAGCCGATAAGGAATATGCAGCGCCAGCCCCTCATAAAAGGGGTCACGCACAGGCGTATTCAAAATCCGGTAGCAATAACGTTTGCCCTTGCAGGAATAACGCGCGTGAAAATCCGAAGGCACCTCGCGGCAGGCGGTAACCGCCACGGTAGGCGGCAGCTTGACATTTAGCGCCGGAATCAAACGCTCACACGGAATGGGACGGCCAGTCAAAAACGAGACGCAGTACATCGCGGCGCTGACCCCCGAATCGGTGCGCGAACAGCCCTTGACGTCGGGACGGTGCCCCAATACCGCTTCGAGGGCGTCCTGAAAGGTTTGCATAACAGTGGCAGCGTTTTTCTGTACCTGCCAACCGTGGAACGCCCTACCGTCAAAGCGCATCGTCACCAGTAAATTTCGCAAAAACAACACCTCACGGTTTAGACTATCATTTGTTTGCGATAACAATATGAAAAGCGTCTGATTAAAAATCGGCATCAAACAGCCCGCCGCCCGGCAAGGCTGCCGGCTGCCGTCAGGGCTTGGTACAACCCGGCCCTGTTTCAGGCGTAAAAGAGGCTTTAATACATCGACGGAAATATAAAATTCAGCGCAATAATCAACGCTACCATAAACACCGAAAAGCCCAGCGCCCAAAAATCACGCGAGGCATATTTGAGCTGCTTCATGCGGGTGCGGCCCTCGTCGCCGTGATAACAGCGGCACTCCATCGCCAGTGCCAGCTCGTCTGCGCGCCGAAAGGACGACACAAATAGCGGAATAAGAATCGGTATCAGCGCCTTGGCGCGGTCGATCAGCCCGCCGGACTCCATATCTGCGCCGCGCGCCTTTTGGGCCGACATAATTTTGTCGGTCTCTTCAATCAGCGTTGGAATAAAACGCAGCGCTATGGTCATCATCATGGCCAGCTCGTGGACCGGCACGCGCAGTTTTTTTAGCGGGGCCAACAGCCGCTCTATCGCATCGGTCAACGCAATAGGTGAAGTCGTGTAGGTTAGAAGCGACGTGCCTGCAATCAGGCAGATAATACGCACGACCATCAGCACCGCTAACAGCACGCCCTCTTGCGTTATTTTAATAACCCATAGTTCAAAAATCGGCGTGCCTTCAACAAAAATCATATTGAGCACAGCGGTAAACAGAATAATCGGCACCACGGGTTTTAAGCTGTTTTTAACCAGAACCAGCGGGATGCGCGAAATAAGATAGCCCGCCAGTCCCACGGCACCGCAAAGCAGCAGCCCAGCCATGTTGTTGGCAAGGAACAGTGCCGTTATATAGCACATGGTCATGATGATTTTCATGCGTGGGTCCAAGTGATGCAAAACAGAATTACCGGGGAAATACTGGCCGATGGTGATGTCTTTAAGCATTTGTGCCACCTGCCCTTTCCAGCGCGCGCAGCAGCTCCCGGCGTGCGGCCTCAACAGTGTAGACCTGTGTGCTGACATCAAAGCCACGCTCTTTAAGTGCCATGAAAATCTTGGTTACCTGTGGGGCCGCAAGACCCATCGCCACAAGCTCGCCGGTACGAGAGAACACCTCGTTCACCGTGCCGTAGGCAAATAGCTTGGCGTCGTTGATCACCAGCACTTTTTTGGCATAACGCGCCACATCCTCCATGCTGTGTGAAACCAGCAGTACCGTACTGCCGGTCTTTTGGTGATACGCCTTAATCTGACCAAAAATCTGTTCGCGCCCCTTAGGGTCCAGCCCCGCAGTGGGCTCGTCCAAAATCAGCACCCTGGGACGCATAGCCAGCACACCCGCAATCGCAACTCGTCGTTTTTGCCCGCCAGAAAGCTCAAACGGCGACTTTTGCATCACATCGGGGTCAAGGCCGACAAAACCGGCAGCCTCATGGACGCGGTCGTTAATTTCAGCCGCAGAAAGCCCCATATTCGTGGGGCCGAAAGCGATATCCTTCGCCACCGTTTCTTCAAAAAGCTGATACTCAGGGTACTGAAACACCAGACCGACAAGAAATCGGAACTTCCGAATTTTTTTGGGATCAGCCCAAATGTCGCGCCCAAAAATTGAAACAGTGCCCGAGGTCGGGCGCAGCAGCCCGTTTAAATGCTGAATAAATGTCGATTTGCCCGAGCCAGTATGCCCAATGACCCCAACAAAATCGCCCTCTTCAATCTCCAGCGAAAAATCATCCACTGCAATTTTTTCAAACGGTGTCCCGGGGGAGTAGACATAACTGACGTGGTCGGCTTTAACTGCAATCATGCGCGTCCCCTCCTTGCCGCCGAGAGCAGCTTGGAGAGCGCTTCGACACATTCTTCGTCTGTGATGATATCTTTTGGCAGGTCGATGCCGCTGCGGCGCAGCTCATAGACAATCTCGGTGGCCTGCGGCACATCGAGGCCAACCTGTTTGAGCAGCGAAACATGCGAAAATACCACCTTGGGGGCGTCGTCCAGCAGCACCTTGCCGTCGTCCATCACCACCACCCGCTTACAGGTGGCAGCCTCGTCCATATAATGCGTGATCAGAATGATGGTCACGCCAAAATCGCGGTTTAACCGCGTTATTGTCTCCATTACTTCCGCGCGACCACGCGGGTCTAGCATCGCAGTCGGCTCGTCGAGAATAATTAGCTTTGGCATCATTGCGATGATGCCCGCAATGGCGATGCGCTGCTTTTGTCCACCCGAAAGCTGGTGCGGCGCGTGCATGCGATAGTCATACATGCCCACTTCTTTCAAAGCGTCATCCACACGCTGCCGAATTTCCGCAGGCGGTACACCGAGGTTTTCCAGCCCGAAGGCCACATCCTCCTCCACGATGGTAGCGACGATCTGATTGTCAGGGTTTTGAAACACCATGCCCGCCGTGCGGCGCAGATCTAACAGCCTGTTTTCATCGGCGGTGTTGATGCCGTCAACGTAGCAGACACCGCCCTGCGGCAGCAAAATGGCATTCAGGTGCTTGGCAAAGGTCGATTTGCCCGAGCCATTGTGCCCGAGCACCGCAACCATCTCCCCGGGCCGCGCGGTCAGGCTGACATGCTCCAGCGCGGCTTCGCGCTCGCCAGGGTAGGCAAAGACCAAATCCTGAGCGCTGATAATGTTCTCCATAGTTCTTCCTTCTTTGCTTATTGGTGCTCCCCGCCGGTCAGCGGCGGTGGAACCCGAAAGTCGACGGGCACTTTACGCTTGTCCGGCCCAGATTGCGGTAGAGCCCTGCGGCAACACCAACCCGTTTGACGAAACCGGCAGCCCGATTTCAGAGGAGGTACAGGTCCCCCCATTTTTGCCCGCGGTCACCGCAAGCAGATATTGCATCACCGAAGGGGAAAGCCCCGTGGTATAGGAATTGAGCAGCAAAAATAGAGCGTGGGGCGATAAAAGCTGCGCAGCCAGACTGCAAAGTTCGAAAATGTTGTCCTCCAGCTTCCACACCTCGCCCCCTGGCCCGCGCCCGTAGGAAGGGGGGTCCATGACGACGCCGTCATAGGTATTGCCGCGGCGGATTTCGCGCTCGATAAACTTTTTGCAATCGTCTACAATCCAGCGAATCGACGCACTTTCAAGACCAGAAAGCTTAGCGTTGTCGCTCGCCCACTGCACCATGCCCTTGGCCGCATCAACATGCACCACCGAGGCGCCCGCCGCCGCACAGGCCAGCGTCGCACCACCGGTGTAGGCGAACAGATTAAGCACCTTCACCGGTCGGTTCGCCTTTTTAATTGCATCGGCCATATAATCCCAGTTGACAGCCTGCTCGGGGAAAAGACCCGTGTGTTTGAATCCCGTCGGGCGAATCATAAAGCGCAAATTCCTATAGCTGATAATCCACTCGGTCTTTTTAAGAGACCGCTGCTCCCAACTGCCCCCGCCCTCGGCAGAGCGATGATAGCGGGCGTTAGCCCTTGCCCAGCGTTCGTTCTTGGGCGTCTGCCAGATCACCTGCGGATCAGGGCGAACGAGCAACACATCACCCCAGCGCTCCAGCTTTTCGCCCTCGCTCGCATCTATCAGTTCAAAATCCTTCCAGTCGGCTGAAAATCTCATCCGGTTCTCCTTGCTTCTTACTCCATGTCTCTCGTGGGAGAAATGACTCTAAATTAAATGGGTGCTAATGGCGGTTGCGATGTCGTTTGCCGCTTGTGCGATTTCTTCCTGCGATTCGCCCTCGACCATCACCCTGATATACGGCTCGGTGCCGGAGGCGCGCACGACCACACGGCCGCGTCCCTGCAACGTTTTCTGCCAGTGACTAATCTCTCCGCAAACCGCCGGATGAACGTCCAACGCACCCTTCATGCTCGGGGTGGCGTTCACGTTATGCATAATCTGTGGGAAGCGCTTCATCTCGCCGCCCAGAGTTGAAAGCGGCTTACCGGCAGCAGCAAGCGCGTTAAGCAGCATCACGGCTGAAAGCTGGCCGTCGCCCGTGGTGGCATGCTGCGAAAAAATCATGTGTCCCGACTGCTCGCCGCCCAGCGAGAGGTTTTTCTCGCGCATAACCTCCAGCACATAACGGTCGCCCACTTTGGTAATCTCGGTTTTGGTACCGCGGGCTTTCATAAGCTCAAAGAAGCCAAAGTTAGTCATCGAGGTGACCACGACGGTGTCGCCGTTGAGCTTATTCTGCTCGGCGAGATAAGCGCTGAAAATCGACAGAAGCACGTCGCCGTCAAGCAGGTTCCCCTTTTCATCCACCGCCAGAAGGCGGTCGGCGTCACCGTCAAAGGCAAGCCCCGCCGTATAACCGCCCTGCGCCACCAGTGGAACCAGACGCTCAATGTGGGTGGAGCCGCAGACGTCGTTGATGTTCACACCGTCCGGTGCTTCGGCGAGAAAATCCGCCTGTACGCCCATAGCCCTAAATAATCTTGGTGCAGTGGCAGCGGCGCTGCCGTTGGCGCAGTCTATCAGCAATCTGCCAGAAAATCCGCCGTCATAAATACCGGCTATATAATGAATGTAACTGTTAACAGCGTCCTCAGCACTTTGTACGCGCCCCAGTCCACCATGGGTTTTAAACTCGTAAGGCTTCGCGCCGTCCAGAATAATGGCTTCTATTTCCGATTCCTCGGCATCGTTCAACTTATAGCCGCTGGCACCGAACAGTTTGATACCGTTGAATTCGTATGGATTGTGGCTGGCTGAAAGCATAACGCCCGCGTCCGCCTCGTAATGCTGCACCAAATACGCCACCGCAGGCGTAGGCACCACGCCCAGCAGAAGCACATCCGCGCCGACTGAGCACAGCCCCGCCGCCACAGCAGCCTGTAGCATATCGCCCGAAATGCGGGTGTCGCGCCCAATGACCACCAGTGGTTTTTTATGCGTTTCCGCCGCCAGTACCATAGCCGCCGCCCGTCCAATGTTCATGGCAAGCTCAGCAGTCAACTCTATTCCGGCTACGCCGCGCGCACCGTCGGTTCCAAATATTCTTCCCAAAGCAATTCCTCCCCTGCTGGGCAGTTGATTTCGCCCCGCAAGCTATTGATATGTTGTCGACCTTCAAAGTAAGCTAGTCTGTTCCGAATCATTTTGCGGAGAAATTAGTCCAAGATGCTGCGCCGCCAGCACCGTTGTGCAACGCCCACGCGGCGTTCGCGCCAGAAAGCCCAGCTGCATCAGAAAGGGTTCATAGACATCCTCGATGGTTATCGATTCTTCACCGATGGCAGCAGCGAGCGTTTCAAGTCCGACGGGTCCGCCGTTGTAGTTTTTGATGATAACGGTGAGCATCCGCCGGTCAATTGCATCCAGCCCCAGCCGGTCAATCTCCAGTCTTGAAAGCGCAATATCCGCAATGTCGCTGGTGATAATGCCGTCACCCATCACCTGCGCAAAATCGCGTACCCGCTTTAAGAGCCGGTTAGCAATACGCGGCGTCCCTCTGGCTCGGTGTGCCAGTTCGACAGCACCTGCCAGCACACACGGAATATCCAGAATCTTGGCGCTGCGCAAGATAATTTCTGTCAGCTCCTCGGGATTATAAAGCTCCAGTCGCATCTGCACGCCAAAGCGATCGCGCAGTGGTGCAGAAAGCTGCCCCGCACGGGTCGTGGCCCCAATCAGCGTAAAATGCGGCAGATCAAGCCGGATGGAACGCGCTGAAGGGCCCTTGCCAATCATGATATCCAGCTCAAAATCCTCCATGGCAGGGTACAAGACCTCTTCCACCGAACGGTTGAGGCGGTGAATTTCGTCAATGAACAGAATATCGCCCTCGCCAAGATTAGTCAGCAATGCAACCAGATCGCCCTGGCGTTCCAACGCCGGGCCGGAGGTGACACGGATCTGTACGTCCATCTCGTTGGCAATAATCTGCGCCAACGTCGTTTTGCCCAAACCTGGCGGGCCATAAAACAGGGCATGATCCAGCGGCTCTGCGCGACGGCGAGCCGCTTCTAAGAATATTTTAAGGTTTTCCTTGACCTTGGTTTGTCCGATATATTCATCAAGGCTACGCGGGCGCAGCGACAGCTCGGTTTCAGAATCGACCCGCGTATACTCCGGCGCAACGATGCGGTTTTCAAAATCGGTTTCATCATTTCGCAGCAAGAAAAGGCCTCCTTTTTCGGGTTATTGGGCGTACGGCAGGCAAATCATAGCCGTGCTACCTTTTTTAAGCCGCGCTTGACCAGCGTTTCTACCGGCATATCGTCGGTGCAATCGGCCAGTGCACCAGCCGCTTCCGACTGGCTGTAGCCCAGCGCAGCCAACGCTGCGATCGCCTCGCTGAGATTGCCGCCCTTTGCTGTAGAAGCTGAAACCGCTTCGAGCCCCTTGCTATCTGCGGAACCAAAGCCACCTAGCTTGTCCTTTAATTCCAGCACTATGCGCTGCGCCAGCTTATTGCCCACACCCGCTGAGCGAGTCAGCGCTTTGGCGTCACCCGAAGCGACGGCCAACGCCAGCTGGCTGGAGGTGAAATCTGAGAGCAGCGTCAGCGCCAGTCTGGCCCCTACTCCATTGACCGAGGTCAACAGACGGAAGCTTGAAAGCTCCTGCGTGTCGGCAAAGCCGAAAAGATCAACCGAATCTTCACGAACGGCCATGTGGGTCAACAAAAAAACTTCGCTGCCGACGGACGGCAGGCACGAAAGCGTGTGCAGCGACGCGGCGCAACGATAGCCCACCCCAGCGCATTCCACCACAACGCCGCCCGGCTCGGCGAGCAAGAGCTTCCCTCTGAGTGAATAAATCATCGGCTCCTCCTGTTATTATCATTTAGCACGGCACGCCGCATGGTTGAAACCGATGCGCTGTGCGCGTGACAGATGGCGATGGCCAACGCATCGGCAACATCGTCCGGTTTAGGACATTCTGAAAGGCACAATAGCCGCCGGGTCATGTCCATAACCTGACGTTTTTCGGCGTTGCCATAGCCTACTACGGCCTGTTTGACCTGCATGGGATTATACTCAAAAGGCTCAATGCCATATTGCGCCGCCGCCAGCAGAATAACCCCTCTAGCGTGCGCCACGTAGATACCCGTCGTCTTGTTCTGAGAAAAAAACAGCTCCTCCACCGCCATGGCGTCGGGGCGCACCCGCTCGATCAGTGCACATATATCGCGATAAATGGCTACCAGCCGCCGCTCAAACGGCATTTTCGCTGGCGTGGTAATCGCGCCCGCCTCCAGCAGGGCAAAACGGCCGCTTTCATAAGCAACCGCGCCGCAACCGACAATGGCATACCCAGGGTCTATGCCTAGCACCACCATCGGCTACACCTCCTTGCTTGTCCTATATGGGTATATTTGATTTATTATAGCATAGACACACCCTTACAACAAGCAGTGAAGCGTCGTATTTTGTGACTGAAGCACGTCTGTTTTTGACTGGCTTTACACGGCAGACAGCATTAAATCAAACCATCTACACGTTTCGCCTTGCGCTTATAGTTTTTCAGCGTAGCGAATTTCCTTTTCGCCTTACCTGAACGGTTATCGTACGAGGAGTTTTACAATAAACAAAGAGGCGCACCTCGGCTAAAAGCCATTGGCACGCCTCTTTATTTGAATTTGCTTTAACCTAACACGTCTGCCGGTTCAGACCTGACTAGCAAGGTACCGCCTAATCATATCGCCCAACACCGGAATGCACTCCGCAATTTTCTGTTCGCTAGTCGTAGAGAAATTCAGCCGCATGGCATTTCGTCCACTGCCATCACAGCAGAAGAAGTTGCCCGGTACGTATGCAATATTTTTTTGGAAGACAAAATCGAACATTTCCAAAGTGTCCACCGATTTAGCCAGTTCTACCCACATGAACAGGCCGCCAGCAGGCATCAAAATTTTGGTGTCAGCCGGAAAGCTAATTCGGATAGCCTCCGCCATGAGGTCACGGCGCTTACGGTAAACATCAATGACAGTCTTGAGATGACCGTCAAAATCGCAGTCCTTCAGATAATAATAGACTTGACGTTGCGCCATATTGTTGACCTGCAAATCATCTCTCATTTTCAGATAAACAAGTTTAGTGATGCTTTCGTGATCTGCAATCAACCAGCCTATTCGTAAACCAGGAGCAATGGTCTTTGAGGTCGACCCTGAGTAAATAACGCGGCCATATTTGTCGAAACTCTTTATAGCAGGCATGACCGTTCCGTTAAAAGAGATCAAACTGTACGGACCGTCCTCAACAATAAAGGTGTCGTACTTTTCGGCTAGTTCTACCAGTTGCTTTCTGCGCTCAATCGACAGGCTTAGTCCTGTTGGATTTTGGAAATCAGCAATGGTATAAATAAACGCAACTTTAGAATGCTTTTTAAGCGCCACTTCTAGCTCATCCATTTTAAGCCCATTGTTATCCATCGAGACACCTACAATATTGGCACCATAAGCGCTAAATGTATCTAGCGCACCTGAATAAGAAGGATTTTCGACAATAACAGTGGAACCCTTGGTAATAAGGCCCTTAGACAAATAGGCAAGCCCCTGCTGCGCGCCACTGGTAATCAGAATATTCTTGTAATCAATATTCGTCACCTGAAATCGCTTCATAAACGCCACTAGATACTGGCGCAGAGGATCATAGCCGTCGGACGCTGCATATTGTATGGCATCCCCACCCTCTTCGGCAAAAATTCTTTCGTTAATCTTGCGCAGATCCTCAATTGGAAAGAACTCCTTGCTCGGCAAGCCGCCTGCAAAAGAAGTAACCTGTACGCCTTCCTTTGCTTTATCGCGTATTTTAGCCGTTATGCTTCGTATGGACGACGGCGTCAGAGCGTCCAGAAACTCGCTGCTGATAACCATAGTATTGTTCTCCTTTATTAACGCTAGAAATTCAATCCGTATCATTCGACTTCAATGGCTACGGTGATAAAATTCAAGCAATGGCAGAGTTTTCTGCTTTCTTACGGTCGTAGAAAATTTCCTCGTCAAACTCGCCTTCAGATTTGGCAACGATGACCGTATCCAAAGCATCGCCAAGAACATTGAGAACCGTCTTGAACATATCTGGGAATTTGTCAATCGCGACAATAATAGCAATCGCTTCAAGTGGGAAACCTACGGACTGTAGAACAACAGTCAAAGTGACCATAACCACGCCGGGCATACCGGGGGAACCGATGGTGCCAAGTGTTGCTGCAATCACGATGGTCAAAATCATGGGCCAAGTCAGCTCAATATTATAGAGCTGGGCAACAAACACCGCCGTCATGCCCTGCATAATAGCGCTGCCGTCCATGTTAAGGGTAGCACCCAACGGAATGGTGAACGCGGCAACTTTTTCAGAGACACCCACACTGCGACAGAATTCAATAGAATAAGGGATTGTCGCATTGGATGAAGAAGTTGAAAATGGCACAAGCGCTATTTTGCTGTATTTTTTCAAGAACCTGAAATAGCTCAGTCCGGTAAATGCTTTAAACATAGTTCCGTACACCAGGAGACCGAACAGGAACAACAGGAAAATTTCAGCCGCGCAATACTTGGCCAGCGTGATAATAATAGAAAAGCCAAGGTTTGCCACTGTCTTAGACATCAGTGCGAAGACGCCATAAGGAGTCAGCAGCATAACAATATTGACGATTTTCAGCATGGTGTGAGCCAGCGCCTCGTTAAACGTTTTGACCGGAGCAGCTTTTTCCCCAAGCAGGCTGAGCGCTATGCCGAAGAATACAGCGAACACAACCACGTGAATCATTTGGCCATCAGCAAAGGATTTTGCGATATTGGTAGGAATAAACCCCAAAATGACGCTGGCAAAGGAGGTGCTGACGTTTTCGTATTGCTTGGATAAATCAAACGACTGCAAGTTAAGCCCAACGCCTGGTTTTAGGATAAGGCCGCCAACAATTCCGACAAACGAAGCCAAAACAGTTGTCGCCACATAGATGGCCAGAATTTTTCCGCCGATACGTCCCACCTGCTTGACATCGGTGGCAGAAGAAATGCCCATAACCAGCGATGAAAATACAAAAGGGACAATGGTCATCTTAATTAAATTCAAATAACCCGTTCCGGTAATATTCAGGATTGTGCCGATAATGAAATCATCCTTTATTGTTCCAGCTGGAACAAAGCAAAGAATCGAGCCAAAAATCAGACCTAAAATTAAACCTACAATTGATTTTTTGCCAAGGGACGATGCCTTTTTACTCTCTGTGTTATCCATAAGTACATTCCTCTTTTCATATCAACAATGTATCCTCATCACGCCTGCGTATTCCACCCTTTTAGAATTTCGCCCCCATTTCTTTCACCAACTAGAGATCTTTGTTTAATACCTGTTAGAAAAACCGGGTGCTAGCCCAATTTTCAACCAAAAGAAGAATTGTGACAGCTTATTTTACCCGTGCCATCAAAATAGCGTAGTCCATTGCGTTGACCAGACTGAGCGCATTCGCGCCGCCGTCACCCGCGTGGCCATAGCCTGTCCCATGGTCAACGCTGGCCCTGATGATAGGCAGTCCCAGCGTCACATTGATGCCCGCAACGGCATCCCATTTTTTTATCGCCTTGTTGTAAACAAAGCCCTTTACCTTCAAGGGAATATGCCCCTGATCGTGGTACATGACCACCAGAATGTCATACCAGCCGCCCAGCGCCTTAGAAAATGCCGTATCTGCCGGAATGGGCTTTTTATCGGGGATGTTGATTCCTTCCGTCAGTGCCACATCAATTGCGGGCTGAATTTCTTCAATTTCTTCTGTTCCAAACATGCCATTTTCGCCGCAGTGTGGGTTCAGTCCTGCCACGCCAATCTTCGGCTTTTCAATGCCAAGTGCCTTGCATCCGGCATTAGCAATGCGGATGACATCTAGCACGCGCTCTTTTTTCACCAGATCGCAAGCGTTGCGAAGAGACACGTGGGTTGATACATGTACGACACGCAATGCATCGTGCGCCAGCATCATCGTGTATTTAGGTGTTTTGGTAAAATCGGCGTAAATCTCTGTATGCCCGCTGTAATGATGTCCTGCCATGTTGATGGCTTCCTTGCTAATGGCGTTTGTAACAGTTGCATCTACCTTTTTAGCAAGAGCAAGCTCAATAACGGTTTTAACGTACTGAAAGGATGCCTCACCGCCCAGCGTCGTAGCGCCCAAGCTGAAGGGTTTTGGATCATCGGCATTGCCTGGAATGTCCGACTTTTTGATCAGGCCAAGGTCATACACGTCAATGGTGCCATGCTCAAACTTTGCTTCCTCCACCGAACGGACGACTCTTAGCGCCACATCAATACCTTCTGTTTTTTTCACTGCGTGCGCCGCATAAACCATGCTGCTGAAATCTCCCACCACAAGGGGGCGGCAACGGGTGTAAATTTCGGGATCCGAAAGCGCTTTAACAGTTATTTCAGGGCCGTTACCAAACGGATCACCCATTGAAATTGCAAGAATTGGTTTGTCGCTCATTGGTACCTCCTTAATCCATTCCCTGTGCCTGGCACTGTGCCAGCACTTCTTTCAGTCGGGTAAAACCTTCGTTCGACAGACTGTTAAACGGCTTGCGGCAACCTCCGACAGGATAGCCCAAAAGATCTGTTGCCAGCTTGATGATGGTGTTGGGATTGCCATATTTAAAGCAGTCACGGAACGGGCGGATACTGTCCTGCGCTCGCATGGCCTGTACAAGATTTCCGGACACAAATTCTTCATAGATGGCGACCATCGTTTTCGGGAAGACATTCGCGCAGCCTGCGATGCCGCCTCTGCCACCGAACACCAGACCCGGCAGAATCAGCGCGTCATTGCCAGAAAGCACACTGAAATCCTTGTCTAAACCGGCCGTAAGCTCTATATATTGTTTCATATTATCAAAGTTCCCGCTGGAATCCTTCGCGCCCACAATGTTAGGCGCATCCTTGGCCAGACGACCGACTAGAGTCGGTGAAAGCGCATTGCCGGTACGCACCGGTATATTATAAAGCACAATCGGCATATCCACCGCATTGGCTACCGCCATATAATGCTGGTAAAGCTCATCCTGAGAAGCGGCAGCAAAATAGGGCGTTATAATTGACAGAACATCTGCACCCAGTTCCTGCGCCCTACGGCTTGTGGCGATTGTCTCAGTGGTTGTAATGCAGCCAGAGCCGGCATAAACCGGAATACGATGGTTGGTTTCTTCCACGACGATGCGTAGCACATGCTCTTTTTCTGTTGGAGTCAGTGCATAGCTTTCACCGTTGGTGCCGAATGCGAAAATACCATGTACACCGGCGTCTACCATTCGGTTTACCTGATTGCGCAACTCCTGATCATTAATGCTTTCATCAGGGTTCATCGGCGTCAGGATGGGTGGGATAATGCCCTTGATTGCCACCTGCTTCATTGTTATTTCTCCTTCTTATCTACATAACTTGCTGATAAATGCTTCTGGCGTCTTCAGGCGTTACCGGTTGCATATTGTTTGTAAGCAGGCGGGTCACTGCCATTCCAGAGATAACAAGCGCTTCGAGATCTTCCGCCGGAACACCAAACGCCTGTAGGCTTGTAGGAATATCCAGATGACGAACGATGCCTTCCAATCGTTCAATGACTGCTATACTTTTTTCTTTTTCTGAGGCCGCGCCGCCCTTTAAGCAACGGTCGTAAACTTCAGTCAGTCGCCTCCGGCAGGCAGGCTCGTTAAAGCGCATAACCGGTGCCAGCAATATCGCGTTAGAGACACCGTGCGGAATATGATATTTGCCACCCAACGGGTAGCTTAACGCGTGGACGGCCGTTGTGCCAGAGGCGGTAATCGCCACGCCGGCATAAAAGCTGGCGGTAAGCATCTGCCGCTTGGCACCTAGCGCCTCAGGATCGTCACAGGCCTGTTCAAGATTGGCAAAAATCATCTCCATCGCCCGCATCGCAAAAATATCGCTAAAAGGGTTGGCTTTGTTGCCTGTGTAGCACTCTATGGCGTGCGCCAGCGCATCAACTCCTGTTGAAGCTGCGATCTTTCTAGGAAGGCATTTGATCATTTCAGCCTCAAGTATTACATAATCAGCAATCATATGATCGTTCACAATGCCGACTTTAAGCTGCTTTTCAGGGACGGCCACAATCGCGTTAGGCGTTGCCTCTGCACCAGTGCCTGCTGTCGTCGGTATCATTAGCGTTTTCAAGCACTTTTTTGCACGCTTAGGATCATCTAAAAGCTCATAGATGCCATATGCATCGGTGACCAGAACACTGGCCAGTTTGGCTGTATCCATCACGCTGCCACCGCCGACAGCCATTATAAAGTCTGCGCCAGAAGCTTTGCACTGATCCACCAGTTTTTGAGCCTGCGCATAGGTTGGTTCGGCAGGCAAGTCGTTGAGCACCATGGTCTCAACGCCCGTGCTGCGCACCACAGCCATTGGCAGTTCCAACAGTCCGGCCCCCTCGACGCCCTTATCAGTAAATATCGCCAGTCTTTTAACCTGATTTTGAGCCAGTATATTCTTTATATTATTCAGCGCATTTTCACCGCCAAATACGGCGCCGGGCATTTTCAAGTTGAAATCTTTATTCATCAGTTCTCCCTTTCTTCTGCTTGTTGCGACAAGCGGTCCGCTAGACTGCAAAGCAGTGTGGGTGCGCCAAAGCCGCCAGATTTAGTAATGATATCGTAATCTCCGCCTTCATATGTAAAGCCCGACAGCACTACGCCCGGTTCCAACTCACACACTGGCGTTAATGTGCCTACCCCCAGTGCCTGCATTAACGCCAGAAGTGTGTCGCCTCCGGTACACATCAGCGTCGCTTCAAGCCCTCGGCCAATCATTTTTTTTGTGAGCGCTGCCAACGCGGCAGATATTCGCATGCGCACCTGCCCGGCCGAGAGTTCGTTCAAGTGTGCGTAAAATCTTGTTTCAACACTCCCTTCGGGATCATTAGTGTCTAGGATGAGCCGTCCCTCGGTTTTTAATTCAGCCGCCCACCGGTCTACTTCGGTTTCGCAATTCTGACTTTTAAGCCACTGAGGATCCAGCTTTTGCGTCAGAGTCAGCCGCACCCGGCCGAAGCCATTATTTTCAGCATATTTAAGCTGTGCCTGCGTCACAGGATTAACGCTTCCGCAAACCACAAGCAATGCAGGCCTCAAGGTGGGAATTATCGGCGTTTTTCCTGTCAGCTCAAGCTGTTGGGCCATAATAGCCGCAAAACCTGCGCATCCGGCTGCAAGCCGCAATCCTCCTAGACCAACTGCCTCGGCAATATCCATCATGCCTTCAACCGATTCCGCATCATAAAGCTGTATCCCGGGCGGTGCCTCTAAACAACCAGCCTGAACACTTGGGTGCAACACAACCGGTTTTGGGGTCTGTTGCGCAATGATGGCCCCAATTTGCGAATGCTGAACCGGTTCAAAAGGGTCGCTGCCAAAAACGCTTTCGGATACCGGTACCCCGTCTATATAATGGACACCGCCGCGGGTGATTCTGCCCATTTGAGGATATGCGGGGATGAAAGTCATTCGGTCAGCGTCACCGGCATCCATGACGGCTGCCAGCTCGCTGCCTATGTTGCCGCGTAAGGC
>DATMYZ010000306.1:0-7336 GCA_035560675.1 Clostridia bacterium | reverse complement strand
GTACTGTACGTTTTTGTATCGAGCTACGGACATGTTCCGCCGAGACACCACTAACGTTATTTTATTCTGTTAAAAAAGCAACTGTGGGCGCCGGTGTGGCAGGCGTTACCGGTTTGCTCAACCTCAATCAGCAACGTATCATGATCGCAGTCGCCATACAAAGCTAATACCTTTTGCAGATGGCCTGAAGTCGCACCCTTATTCCACAGTTCCTGACGTGAGCGGCTAAAAAACCACGTGTAGCCGGTTTTAAGCGTCAGCTCAAGGCTTTCGCGGTTCATATAGGCGAGCATCAGCACCTGATTTGTGCCGTTTTCCTGTACAATGGCGGGGATCAGCTCCCCTTTTTCAAAAAAAATGTCCAAATCCATTAATCGGTTACCTCCTTGCAGGGATGCCACAGGCGCGCAGGTGTTCTTTAACCTGCCCGACCGTCAGCTCGCCGTAGTGAAAAAGACTGGCAGCCAGCGCCGCATCTGCCCCTGTTTTCTTAAAAACCTCTGAAAAATGATCCAGCTTTCCGCAACCGCCCGAAGCAATGACTGGAACGTTCACCGCCTTGGAAACGAGATCAGTCAGCTCAATGTCAAAGCCGCCACGGACACCGTCGGTATCCATCGAGGTTAGCAGAATTTCGCCTGCGCCCAGCGAGACCACTTTTTTAGCCCATCCAATTGCTTCAATGCCGGTGTCGATGCGTCCGCCGTTGATGACGACGGTGAATGCGCCCTCCGGCGTTCTTCGCGCATCGATAGCAACCACAATGCACTGGCTACCAAACCGTTCGGCACCCTCACCGATTAGTCCAGGGCTTCGCACCGCGGCAGAATTGAGTGAAACCTTATCAGCGCCCGCCCGCAGCAGGTTCTTAATATCCTCTACTGAGCTGATACCCCCGCCAACGGTCAACGGCACAAACACCTTTTTAGCTGTACGGCGCACGACATCGACCATCGTTCCCCGCCCTTCTTGCGTGGCGGTAATATCCAGAAACGTAATCTCATCCGCGCCCTGCTGATTATAGGCAATGGCACATTCCACCGGATCACCAACATCCTGCAAGCCTACAAAGTTGACACCCTTAACCACTCTGCCGCCCTTAACATCCAAGCAGGGAATGATGCGTTTTGCTAACATGACTGATCGCCCCCCGCCACGATCGCCTGAGTCAGGCTGAGGGTGCCGGCATAGAGCGCCTTTCCACAGATGGCGCCATATAAGCCCGCCTTTGTCAACAAATCGATATTTGAAAGTTGCCCGATGCCACCCGAGGCAATCACCTTGCAGCTAACGGCGTTTTTAAGCTCTGAAAGCTGGTCAACAGACGGCCCAGAGAGTGTCCCGTCCTTCGCAATATCCGTAAAGATAATATACTTTATACCTTTATCTTCCATCCGCTTTGCCATTTCCACAAAATCCACCTCACTGGCATCCAACCAGCCGCGCGTCGCTACCATGCGGTTTTTGGCGTCTATGCCGACGGCAATATGGTCACCAAAATGGCGAACGGCATCCGTCACCAGCTCTGGATTAGTTAGCGCTGCCGAGCCTAATATCACCCGCTGCACACCGCGCGAGAGATAATAGTCCACCGCCTGAATGTCGCGAATGCCGCCGCCCAGCTCAAGCTTTAAGCCAGATTGCGACGCAATTTGGGTGAAAAGCTCGGCGTTGACCCTCTCTCCCTGAAGTGCCCCGTCTAGATCCACCATATGCAACCACACGGCCCCCGCCGCACGAAAGGTCATAGCGGTTTCTAGCGGGTCTTCAGCGACCCGGTGCACTGTGGCAAAGTCGCCTTTAACGAGTCGCACACAGTTGCCCTCTTTAATATCTATGGCCGGCAGAATAATCATTTGGTCACCAGCTTTCCAAAGTTTTTAAGCATGGCAAGACCTACCTCGCCGCTTTTTTCCGGGTGGAACTGCGCACCAAAAACGTGTTTGTTTCCCACTAGTGCTGGAATGGTGCAACCATATTCCGTACTGGCCAAAATATATCGTTCGTCGCAGACCGCACCGAAGGAATGAACAAAATAGACGTAATCGCCATCCCTCGTGTCCGCCAATATCGGCGAGGATTGATGCAGCGTCAGTGAATTCCAACCAATCTGTGGCAGCTTTAAACCTTGACAGTGCAATAAATCGACATAGCCCGGAATAAGGCCCAGACCGTCACAATGCTCAAATTCGGTTCCGTAATCAAAAAGAAGCTGCATACCCAGGCAGATCCCCAAAAACGGCTTTGTCTCTGCTTGCGCCTTGAGTGTTGGAATTAGCCCGGTATCCCCAAGTTTTTTCATTGCATCTGGAAACGCCCCTACCCCGGGCAGAATAATGCCGTCGGCAGCCTCCAGCACCGATGCTTCGCTGGTAGTCACTGTCTCTAAGGCGAGAAAATCGCAGGCATTTTTCACGCTAAAAAGATTGCCCGCGCCATAATCTACAATGGCAATCATCATAATCCCCCTTTGCCCAACGGTATTGTTATAGACAACCCTTGGTCGAAAGAACAACTTTATCCTTTTGAACTGCAATTGCCATTTTAACCGCATGGGCGGCCGCCTTAAAGATTGCCTCAGCCTTGTGGTGGTCGTTGCTGCCGTAAAGCAGCTTGATATGCAGAGTAACAGCAGCGTTCATGGCAAATGCCCGCCAGAATTCTTCAACAATTTGGGTATCCATCGCGCCAATACGTTCATCTTTAAAAGCGGCGTCAAACACCAAATAAGCTCGACCGCTAATATCAATAGCTGCCATTGATAGCGCTTCATCCATCGGCAGTATAAAGTGTCCATAACGCGCAATGCCAGCGCGGTCTCCGACGGCCTGCAAAAATGCCTGTCCAAGCACGATGCCGACATCCTCGACGGTGTGGTGGCAGTCTACCTCCAGATCGCCCTCGCAGCTCACCGAAAGATCCACTCCGGAATGTACCGCAAACGCCGTCAGCATATGGTCGAAAAATCCGACACCAGTTTTGATATCAACCTTACCCGTTCCGTCTAAAGTGAGGGACAGCGTGATATCGGTTTCTTTGGTTTTGCGATTGATGGTCGCGGTTCTCATATCAAAGCCCCCTTATTTGGTCAATATGTCTTCAAGCTCGTCGAGCACACGATTAAGAATATCCTCTCTGACGACGCTGATGCGAATCAGATGATCGTCAAACTGCCGAAGCGAAATATTCTTCTCATGCAAAACGTCGCTGACAGCCTTGGCATCCTCCAGCCAAAGCAACACGAAATTGACTACTGAGGGATAAACAATCATCTTTCGTTTGGCACGTCCGGCAATTTCGTTGAGCCTGTTCTTCATAACCACCATTAGACGCTGAATTTCAGCCAAAGTGGTCTGCCGGTATTCGGGATGTTCAAGCAGAATAGTTGCGATCAGCTGGTCGACCGAGCTGACGTTGTATGCGTCGCGCACCGAGCGCAGCGCGTAAGTGAGCTTCGGCGTAGAAATGGCAAAGCCGGTGCGAATGCCCGCCGCGCCCATCGCCTTTGACAGTGTGCGCAGTACAATGAGGTTTTCATACTTGCCCGCCAGATCCAGTACGGACTGGTCAGAGAAATCCATATAAGCCTCATCCACAACAACAAGGCAGTCCACCGATTCTATCAAACGGATAACCTCTTCTCGCAGCAACTGAGCGCCGCTGGGGTTATTGGGGTTGGAAAAAATAACAAGATCGGCGTTATGCAGGTTTGCGCCTTCGATGAGCATATCAGCAGTAAAGGTCATATCAGGCAGACGCGGCAGCCGGATTGAACGCCGACCAAATATTGCTGCATTACTCCAATAGCTGCCAAAATCGCGCTCAAAGCCCAACACAACGCCCCCTGGCGGAATCAGCCGTCCAACGATCATATTAATTAGCTCATCTGAGCCATTGCCCGGTACAACACCTTCAGCGTCCACTGAAAATGCCTTGGCATAGGCGCTGCGCAGCGCAACGGTGCAGTCATCCGGGTAGCAGTTTAAGTTAAGCTTGGTCGTTATCGCCTGTGCAATTTCTTCCTTCAGCGCTTTTGGCACCGGGACGCAGCTCTCATTGGCATCGAGCCTCGTGGTATAGTCGGTACCGCAGTAAACAAAGGGCGTCAACGATTCTAAAGCAGGATTCAGTCTCATGGTGTATCCCCTTTCTGCTAAAACGCGTCATCAAGGCGAACTTGCACCGCGTTGCCGTGGGCAGAAAGCCCTTCGCGCTGCGCAATGGTCAGAATGTCGGCTGCGCTTTGCTGCATGGCTTCCTTGGTATAATACAAAAATGCACTCCGCTTAATAAAGCTGTCAACGCCAAGCGGTGAAAAAAAGCGGGCGGTGCCACTGGTCGGCAGTACATGGTTAGTCCCTGCGTAATAATCGCCTAGCGGTTCAGGAGTATATTCCCCAAGAAATACTGAACCTACGTTATCCAAAACGCCCACTAGACGCATCGGCTCCTTGACCTGCACCTCTAGATGCTCAGGCGCCAGCGTATTGGCAAGCACAATCATCTGCTGCTCGCTCTCGCACAGGATAATTGCACCGTAATCCTTCAAAGAAGCTTCTATAATCTCCCGGCGCGACAGAGTTTGAATTTGACGAGAAAGCTCGGCCACTGCCTCGTTGGCCAGCCGCTCGCTGGTCGTCAGCAGCACGGCGGAAGCCATGCGGTCATGCTCCGCCTGTCCCATCATATCCGCGGCGACAAAGCGCGCGTTGGCATTGTCATCCGCCATAATTAAAATCTCGCTCGGGCCGGCGATCATATCGATATCCACTGTTCCGAACAACAGCTTTTTGGCGGTCGCTACAAAAATATTGCCGGGGCCTACAATTTTATCAACACGCGGCACACTTTGGGTACCAAAGGCTAATGCCGCTACCGCCTGCGCACCGCCCATGAGAAACACGCGATCAACGCCACAAATAGCCGCCGCGGTGAGAATATCTGGGTTTGGTTTGCCGTCCGCGCCGGGCGGCGTCACCATAATCAATTCCTCAACACCCGCAATTTTAGCAGGAATTGCGTTCATTAGCACCGAAGACGGATAAGCTGCCGTACCGCCTGGAACATATAACCCCACCCGCTTTAAGCCGCGCACCCGCTGACCCAGAATAACCCCATTGGGCTGTGCATCAATAAAACTTTGCGTCTTTTGACGCTGATGGAAGGCTACAATATTTTCCTGCGCATTTAAAACAGCGCTGACAAACTCGGGGTCGGCCCCAGTCAGCGCATCGTTTATCAGCTCGCGCGGCACCTCGAACGCCTCGGGGCAACGCTTATCAAATTGGGTGGTGTATTCCCGCACGGCTTCGTCGCCGCGGATGCGTACCGCATCTATAATTTCCGAGACAGTGGCAGTCACCGCTCGATCGGTTTCTACTGAGCGGCTGCGCATTTTCTCAAACAGCACATATTCGCAGACACCATCGGCCTTAATCGTTTTAATCATTTTACTGCCTCCTTTGCCTGATTCAAGCGTTCTACAATCTCTTCAATCTCATTTTTTGAAAGCTTGAGGCTCGCAATATTGACGATCACGCGGGTGGACACCTCACAGACTGTCTCGACAACCTCCAGCCCATTTTCAGCCAGTGTTTTGCCAGTTTCGACCAGATCGACAATCGCGTCGGTGATGCCCAGCACCGGACCCAGTTCCACCGAGCCTTCAATTTTAAGAATCTTGACATCCATCTGCTTGCTCGCAAAATAGTCAGCGGCAATTTTGGGATATTTGCTGGCAATGCGCTTGGCAGTATAGCCTTCAAAAACATCCTTGCCCTTAGGTGCCGCCAGTACCATACGACATTTGCCGATGCCTAGATCGGCCATTTCGTAAAATGACCGGCCGTTTTCTAAAATCGTATCTTTGCCCACAATACCGATATCGCATGCACCGGTCTCAACGTATGTAATCACGTCGGCCGCCTTGGCAAAAACAACGTCCATTTCTCCGCCATCGGTAGAAACAATCAACCGACGTCCTTTGTCCTTGAGCCCCGCGCAGCCATAACCAGCCTTTTCAAGCAGCGCAATAGCACCCTTTTCAATGCGCCCTTTGGTAAGCGCCAATCTTATTTTATTGTTCATGCCAGTACCTCTCTGCTGTCACATTCAAGCACTGCAAAGGTGCGGTCAAAGCCGGTTTGCAGCACCGCTTCGTCGGCGTTTTCTACCGGAATAAGCTGTGCGCAGAAACGCTGATTACCCAGACGGTCTAGCAGCTCAAACGCCAACCGAATATCGCTCATCTCATCCACCAGCACCGCCGCAGAGGGCAGCTTGATCACGGCGGTAACCTCAGCCTTTTCGCAAAGCAGATCGAGGTTGATGCCAAAACCGGTGGCGGGGCGATCATCACCAAACTCCTTGATCAACCCATCGTATCGCCCGCCGGACAACACCGGCTCTGCCGCGCCCGCAGTATAACCGCGGAAAATAATGCCGGTGTAATAATCTGCCTGATTGACAAGGCCCAAATCGATGGTGAGATGGCTGTCCAGTCCCAAAACCGACAGCGATTTGTAGATATAGGCCAGATAATCCAGCGCACGGTCTGCAGCCTCGCTGGAAAAAAGCGACCGCGCCTCATCAAGCACTGTTGCGCAGCCAAAAAGCGCTGGCAGTTTTTTAAGTGCTTTTTGTGCAGGGAACCCGGCAAACCGTTCTAAAAGCCGGTCAAGCGCGGGGAAGTTTTTGTGCTCCACCAGCTCTCTGATTTGCTCTCTGGTAGTGGCGTCGGTATTAAGGCTGTCAACCAGCGCATTAAAATAACCAATATGACACAGTTCCAGCTGATAGTCCGCCCCACAAACTGAACGCAGGCTCCGGCAGGCCAGCTCTACAATCTCCACATCGCAAATAGGCAGTCTGCCGCCGACATATTCTACACCCATCTGGGCAATTTCGCCAGATATAGCGGTATTGCCATCGGCATGTCGATAAATATTTTCGTTATAATAAATTCTCAACGGCCCAGCCTCATTCTTTAACCGCGAGGCAATCAACCGTGCAATCGGAATAGTGCAGTCCGGTCGTAAAATGAGAATGCGCCCAGTATGATCAACCAGTTTATAGATGCTCTCTTGTGGGAAATAAGCCCGCGCGGTATCGAACACATCATAATATTCTAAAACGGGTGTGGACACCTCGCCAAATCCCCGCGACTCAAACAATGCTCGCAACGCCTGCGTAAATCTGCCGCGTTTTTCACACTCTTCAAACAGCCGGTCCTTTGTGCCATCCGGCGTAATTTTGCTGAACTGATTCATGGATACCCCCGCAATCGTATATGTAATACCTGTTCACTTTAGTACGCTAACATATTGCCATATTAGTG
>DATMYZ010000305.1:0-2701 GCA_035560675.1 Clostridia bacterium | reverse complement strand
GTACGGGAGGTTTTTCTATGGTAAAGGCAGAAATAAACTTTGGTTTTGACACGCTTGCGGTGCGCGCGGGCTACCAGCCGGACAGCGATCAGCATTCGGTTGCACCGCCGATTTATATGACCAATGCCTACGCGTTTGAGAGTGTGGAACACGCCAAGCAGCTTTTTGAACTGAAGGCCCCGGGCAACATTTATACGCGCCTTTCCAACCCCACAGTGGACGTGCTTGAAAAGCGCGTATCTGCGCTGGATGGCGGCGTTGCTGCGGTTGCAATGAGTTCCGGTCACGGCGTGATGTTCAGTACTTTTTTAAACCTGGCACAGGCTGGTGATGAAATTGTTTCATCCATCTGCATTTACGGCGGCGCCATCAACATGATGGGTGTCACGCTGGGGAACCTTGGCATCAAAACCAAGTTCGTTGATCCCGCCAGACTGGACGAGTGGGAAGGCGCAATCACTGATAAGACGAAAGCCTTCTTTGTCGAGGTGGTTGGCAACCCCAACGCCAACGTGGCAGATATTGAGGCAATCGCCGCTATTGCCCACCGGTATGGCATTCCTATGATTGTAGATTCTACCTTCACCACCCCGGCGCTCTGCCGCCCTATCGAACATGGGGCCGATATCGTCATCCACTCGGCGACGAAGTTTTTGAGCGGCAACGGAACGGTCATGTGCGGCATTGCGGTGGATGCCGGCACTTTCAAATTCGAAGGTAACCCCCGCTTTCCACAGTATAACAATCCTGATGTTAGCTATCACGGCATGGTGTTCGCCAAGGATTTTGGCAACATGGGGTTTGCCGTTCGCCTGCGCGCGCTGATACTGCGCGATATTGGCGCCTGCCTGTCGCCCTTTAACGCGTTTGTGTGCTTAAACGGTATTGAGACGCTCTCTCTACGTATGAAAAAGCATGCGGAAAATGCGCTGACGGTTGCGAAGCACTTAGCACAGCACCCTGATATTGAATTTGTTAATTACCCCGGGCTGGAAAGCAGCCCCTACTACGCGCTGTCGAAAAAATATCTGCCTAACGGCGCGGGCGGTGTTATGACCTTTGGCTTAAAGGGCACCCGCGAGACCGGGGCAAAGTTTATCGACTCCCTTGAGCTTTTAATGAATGTGGCGAATGTGGGCGACGCGCGCTCGATGGTCATTCACCCCGCCACCACCACACACAGCCAACTGTCGGATGAGCAGTTGGTGCGCTCTGGTATTACACCGCAGACTATTCGCCTCTCGGTCGGCCTTGAGGACGTCGCGGATATTATCGCGGATTTGGATGCGGCAATAGCTACTGCTAAAAAATAATGACACAGGTGTGAGTAGACATGATTTATATTACGGGAGACACCCACGGCGACATCACCCGTTTTAAACAATTTAAGGCCATCTTACCGAAATATCGCCATCATATTTTGGTGTGTGGTGACTTCGGATTTGTCTGGGACGGTTCGGAGCGGGAGAAAAAGCGGCTTAAGAAGATGGAGCGGCTTGACTGTAATATTATGTTTGTCGAAGGTACGCACGATAATCTTGACTTACTTTCAGACTATCCGCTGGAGGAATACTGCGGTGGTCAGGTGCGCCGCATTACTAAAAATGTGTTCTGGATGCAGCGCGGCGAGCTCTTTAGCATTGAAGGTGTCACCATTTTTGCCATGGGCGGGGGCGAAAGCAGCGATGCTGACGAACGCCAAGAGGGCGTTAACTGGTGGCGCGGCGAGCTGCCCACCATCGCTGAAATAGAAGCGGCGCGAAGCGCGATTGAGAAGGCAGAGGGCGGCGTAGATATTGTGATTACCCACCATAACCCGCGTCTGGAGTTGGGGCTGATTGATACACAGCGGCTGACTATCAACGCACTGGGGGTTTTTCTGTCAGATGTGGCGAAGGCTGTCAACTACCGACACTGGTATTTTGGTAAGGATCATGTGGACAAGACTATTTCACCGCGCATGACAGCGGTGTTCGAAAAAGTTATTTTGTTTAACCCTAATAAGTGAAGAATAGAAAAACACCGGGACATGTACCCGGTGTTTTTATGTAAGAGCAAGCGTAACATGCTGCTTATAACAGCCCCAATTCCAAATAGGCTTGTATAGTAGAAAACATCATGGTGCAAAAGTAAAGAACGCACCAAGCAATGGCATAACCATACCGCTGCCCCGCCTTGCCCGCGCGGATAAAAAGATAAACCGGTGTTAGCAGCAGGATAAACCAGACCCAACTCTCTAGTCGCCCGGTTGCTTTTTTAATCTCCCGGAGATCCAGCACCTCGAAAATGATAGTGAGCGATGATACGGCTAGAAACACGCCGAGCGATGTCACCTTTAGTACTGACAAAATAACCCCTACCGTCATTGGCAGCAGGGCAATCATCCAAGCGTAGATATCACTGACCGTCTGAAGTGGAGCAGCAGGTATCCGCTGTGAGGCCAGCGCGCCTAAAGCCGTCTGGTGCAGCGGTGCCCAGTCATTCATTCCCGATTTCCATACAGGGGTATTACGATCGAGCATATTCGCGTGCAGCAACTTAGCTATTTCACGCGTAGAAGTTGGCCCCACGCGTTGGCTGCCCCGGTAGTAAAACCAAACCGTGTCGTCCGAAAGTTGCGCGGCTGTTGCCGCAGTCTTGGTCATGCCGCAGGCCACACAGAAGTTTCCGATATCAGAATTTTGATGTCCACATGTACATG
>DATMYZ010000304.1:0-6171 GCA_035560675.1 Clostridia bacterium | reverse complement strand
GTAAAATTCTTTGAAAGACGAAATAGGTGAACGAATATATGGCTAATCTGGTCATCGTAGAATCTCCGGCCAAGGCTAAAACGATTCAAAAATATCTGGGCAAGGACTATTCGGTTATTGCTTCGATGGGGCATGTCCGCGATCTGCCTAAATCAAAGCTTGGCGTGGATGTCGAGCACGGCTTTGCGCCGCAGTATCAGGAGATTAAGGGCAAGGAATCGCTGGTGTCGGAGTTAAAATCCGCGGCGAAAAAGGCCGACACCGTTTATCTCGCAACCGACCCTGATCGCGAAGGCGAAGCAATTTCGTGGCATTTGGCACAGATGCTTGGATTGCCGCTGGATGAAAAAAACCGCGTCACTTTTAACGAAATTACCAAGAGCGGCATCAAAAGCGGTATGGACGCCCCGCGCGAAATTAACCAGAGCCTCGTGGATGCGCAGCAGGCGCGTCGCATTTTAGACCGAATTGTCGGCTATAAACTGTCTCCGTTTTTATGGAAAAAGGTGCGCCGGGGTCTTTCGGCAGGCCGAGTGCAGTCGGTGGCTGTACGCCTGATTGTTGACCGTGAAGAGCAGGTTCGCGCCTTTGTTGCCGAGGAGTACTGGACGGTGGATGCAAAGCTTTTGGCGCACTCCGCTAAAAAGGGCTTCGATGTCCGCCTTGCGCTTAAAAATGGTGAAAAAATTGAGCTGCACGACGAAGCTACCGCCAATGCCGTCTTGCAGGATATTGCAAACGCCGCATGGCAGGTTGCAAATGTTAAAAAGAGTGTGCGCCGACGCTTGCCTGCCCCGCCTTTCATCACGTCTACCTTGCAGCAGGAGGCCTCGCGTAAGCTTGGCTTTCAGGCGAGACGCACCATGAAGGTAGCGCAGGAGTTGTACGAGGGCATTGAGTTGGAAGGCCACGGCGCGGTGGGCCTGATTACCTACATGAGAACGGATTCTCTGCGCATATCCGAAGAGGCACAGCAGGCGGCTGAGGATTATATAAAGTCGCATTATTCCAAGGATTATCTGCCATCTACCCGCCGGGTGTATAAGAGTAAAAGCAACGCGCAGGATGCGCATGAGGCGATTCGTCCCTCGATGCCCGACATCACGCCCGATGAAGCCAAAAAGAGCCTGACCGCCGAGCAGTATAAGCTCTATAAGCTCATCTGGGAGCGCTTTATCGCCAGCCAGATGGCCAATGCCATGCTCGACACCATGTCGGTTGATATCACCGCCGCCGCCTATACCTTTAAGGCGTCAGGCTACGCTGTTAAATTTGACGGCTTCACCGTGCTTTACGAGGAGAGCCGGGACGACGAAGGTGAAAAATCCACCGCGTTGCCCCCGCTGTCTGAGGGCGATGTCCTTGCCATGCAGAAGCTGGATGCCAACCAGCATTTCACGCAGCCACCCGCGCGTTTTTCCGAGGCGTCGTTAATTAAGGCACTTGAAGAAAACGGCATCGGTCGTCCGTCGACCTACGCGCCGACCATATCGACCATTATCGACCGCGGCTATGTCGAGCGCAATGCCAAAACGCTGATGCCAACGCCTTTGGGCGAGACGGTGACCGGCTTACTGCGTGAACAGTTTAAACACATTGTCGACGTTAAATTCACCGCCGGAATGGAGGGCGACCTCGACCGTGTTGAAAACGGCGAGGATGATTGGGTCAAGACGCTTGGCACCTTCTATAACGACTTTGATACTACGCTGAAAACCGCCGAAAAACAGATGGAGGGCGTACGCGTCAAAGTTCCCGACGAAGAAACTGAAGAGGTCTGCGAGCTTTGCGGGCGCAAGATGGTGATCAAATCCGGCCGTTTCGGCAAATTCTTAGCCTGCCCGGGTTATCCGGAGTGCAAGAATACGAAGAAAATTGTTCAGAAAACTGGCGGCTTCTGCCCGAAGTGCGGCGGCGAAATGCTGACCAAAAAGTCCAAAAAAGGCCGCAGTTTCTATGGCTGCGCCAACTTCCCAAATTGCGACTTTATGACATGGGATAAGCCGTTGCCCGATAAATGCCCCAAATGTGGCGCGTCGCTCTTTAAAAAGGCGGGACGTAACGGCGGCATCGTCTGCCACAAGGAAGGCTGCGGCTATGAGCGCGCCGCCGATAAAACGGAGAAAGATGAATGAGTGTCACTGTTATCGGCGCGGGGCTTGCAGGTTGCGAAGCGGCCTGGGCACTGGCGCAGCGCGGCGTCGCAGTGACGCTGCAAGAAATGAAGCCGCAGAAATATTCCCCTGCGCATCATAATGGCGGCTTTGCCGAACTGGTCTGTTCAAATTCGCTCAAAGCTGCCCGGCTTGAATCGGCTGCCGGCCTGCTCAAAGCTGAAATGCGAAAGATGGGTTCGCTGATACTTGATTGCGCCGATCAGTGCGCGGTGCCTGCGGGCGGTGCGCTGGCGGTAGACCGGGATATATTCTCGGCGCTGATCACCGAAAAGATCTGTTCTCATCCGCTGATTGCGGTGGTGACGGGCGAAGCCGTTGCAATACCGGATAGCGGCGAGGTCATAGTGGCGACAGGCCCATTGACTTCCGATGCACTTAGCGAGGCTATTGCCCAGAAAACCGGCATCGAACGCCTGAGTTTTTATGACGCAGCAGCACCCATCGTCGAGTTTTCTTCAATAGATATGACCAAAGCTTTTTTTGCCGCGCGTTACGGTCGTGGCGAAGACGATTATATCAATTGTCCGATGGATAAGGCGCAGTATGAGACGTTTCTAGAGGCTCTGACCGCCGCTGAACGCGCCGAGCTGCACGGCTTTGAAGCGTTGACGGTCTACGAGGGCTGCATGCCTGTAGAGATTCTGGCTTCGCGCGGCAAAGATGCCATCCGCTACGGCCCGATGAAGCCTGTGGGGCTGACTGATCCCGCGACTGGTCGCCGCCCGTGGGCAGTGGTGCAGCTTCGGGCCGAAAACCGCGAGGGCACGCTTTATAATCTTGTCGGTTTTCAGACAAATCTTAAATTTGGCGAACAAAGGCGGGCCTTCTCGCTGATTCCGGGCTTAGAAAACGCCGTTTTTGCGCGTTACGGCGTCATGCACCGTAACACCTTCATCGATTCGCCCCGCCTGCTAGACGACCAGCTTCGGATGCTCTGTGAACCACGTATCCGCTTTGCTGGGCAGATTACTGGGGTTGAAGGGTACATCGAGTCGGCCGCCAGCGGCATCTGGGCGGGTATTTCACAGGCAAGAGCGATAAACGGGCAAGAACTGCTTACATTGCCCCGCGAGACAATGCTGGGCGCGTTGCTGGCTTACATCACCGACCGCTCGGTTAAGCACTTTCAGCCGATGGGAAGCAATATGGGAATTCTGCCGCCGTTGGAGGAAAAAATCAGGGACAAGCAGGCACGTTATCTCGCTTTGGCCCATCGCTCAATGCAGGCGCTTGAAAACATGACGTTTTAAATCAACATAAATGGGGAGGGCTTTGCATGAACATTGTTATTGACGGATTTGGCAGTGACCACGCGCCTTTGGCTGAGCTTGAGGGCGCCGCCCAAGCGGTGACCGAGCTGGGTGTATCGGTTATCATAACCGGCAACGAGGCCGAGCTGGCTAAAACTGCGAGTGACAACGGCATTTCTTTAAAAAATATCACGTTTGTCCATGCGCCCACCGTCATTCCGGTGAACGAGGAGCCAACCAAGATTTTAAAAGAATATGCCGACTGCTCAATGGCTACTGCTTTAAAGCTTGTCGCCGAGGGTCAGGCCGACGCGGTGGTTTCAGCAGGCTCTACCGGTGCGCTGTTGGCGGGGGCAACCTTTATTGTTAAGCGCGCCAAGGGGGTTAAACGGCCGGCTATTGGCACGCTGGTTCCAATGGCAGGTGGGAAATTTTATTTGCTGGTTGATGCGGGCGCGAACCACGACTGCCGCCCCGAGATGCTCTGCCAGTTCGCGGTAATGGGCACCGCCTATTACGAAAAGATTATCGGCGCAAAAGCGCCGCGCGTGGGGCTTGTTAATATAGGCACCGAGGAGCACAAGGGCACCGAACTTCAGCGGCAGACCTATGTGCAGCTTAAAACGGCGCAGGCGCTGAACTTTGTCGGCAACGTCGAAGCGCGCGAACTTCCTAATGGTGGCTGCGATGTAGCGGTGTGTGACGGCTTTACCGGCAATATCATTTTAAAGCTCACCGAAGGCTTTGCGGCTTTTTTTGGCAATGTGTTAAAGGGTGTATTTTTGGCCAATACCTTTACCAAGCTTGGTGCTTTGTTGGTCAATAAGCAGCTGCGCGAATTCAAGCGTTCGATGGATTATAAGGAATATGGTGGCGCGCCAATTCTCGGCACTGCCAAGCCAGTCATTAAGGCGCATGGCAGTTCAGACGCCAAGGCATTTAAAAATGCCATTAGGCAGGCGAAATTCTGTGTTGAGCGCGACGTCTGCATTGAGATTGAGCAGGGCGTGGCCCGTTTAAAGAGCGAGGAGAAGGAATGAACGATGGAGCAGCTCCAAAAGGTTATTGGTTATCATTTTAAAGAGGTTAATTTTCTAAGGATAGCGCTTACCCATTCCTCCTACGCCAATGAGAGCCGCCAGATATCGGCTAACAATGAGCGGCAGGAGTTTTTGGGCGACGCGGTACTGTCTCTGATTGTAGCCGATTATATCTTTCGCCACCGCAAAGTGCCGGAGGGTGAGCTGACCAAAATTCGCGCGTCACTGGTCTGCGAGACGGCGCTGGCGGGTTTTGCGCAGCAGATTGAGCTGGGCAAACACCTGATGCTGGGGCGCGGCGAAGAGCATAACGGCGGACGTACCCGCCCCTCAATTCTGGCAGACGCCTTTGAGGCGCTGATCTCGGCTATCTATCTTGACGGTGGCATGCCTGCGGCACGCGATTTTGTGCTGCCGTTTATTTGCGACACCGTGGAGCACGCGGCGGGTACCGACTTGCACGACTATAAAACGCAGCTTCAAGAGATCATCCAAAAAAATCCTGAGGAGCGCGTTTCTTATATTCTGGTGGACGAGCGCGGCCCCGACCACGACAAATGGTTTACGGTGCAGGTGCATTTGAATTCCAACATTATTGGCGCGGGCGAAGGCAAAAGTAAAAAAATTGCTGAGCAGCAGGCCGCCAGAGAAGCGCTGCTGCTCATGGGCATCAAGCTATGAGCGATACGCCAAAACATGGCAACCTCGCCGTGTTTGTGCCGCACATCGGCTGTCCGCACCGATGCAGCTTCTGCGACCAGATCATTATTTCTGGCACTCAAACGGCCCCAACCCCCCAGGATGTGCAAACGCTTTGCCGTTCGGCACTTGAAAGGCAATCTGGCAGGGAACTGGAGCTGGCGTTTTTTGGTGGCAGTTTCACCGCGATTGACCGCGGCTATATGTCTGGACTTTTGGAAGCGGCAAGCGCGTTTGTAGGAAAGGGAATCGGTGGTATACGGCTTTCTACCCGCCCCGATACAGTGGACGAGGAGATGCTCACACTGTTGAAGACCTACCCCGTGACCGCGATTGAACTCGGCGCACAGTCTATGAACGACGTTGTGCTGGTTAAAAATGAACGGGGGCACACCGCACAGGATGTGATGGATGCCGCCGCACGTATTCGGCGCTTCGGGTTTGAGCTGGGGCTACAAATGATGATTGGCCTTGATGGCGAGACAGAATACGACACTTACGACACCGCCGAAAAGCTGATTGCCTGCAAGCCCGATACAGTGCGCATCTACCCAGCGCTGGTGCTAAAGGGCACGGCGCTGGCAAAGCGCTTAGCGGCGGGTCAGTATCAACCGCTGACGCTCGAAGAAGGAATTCAGCGCACCGCGCGCGTGATGGAGCTGTTTGAAGAAATGGATTCAGACATCCGCATCATCCGCGTAGGGCTGCACCCCTCGCAGGAACTGGAGCAAAAGTTGTTGGCCGGGCCGTACCATCCTGCCTTTCGCGAATTGTGCGAAAGTCGCCTGATGCTTGGGCGGCTGTTGGAACAGCTTAAAAACGCCCCTCAGGGGCGCATCACAGTGGGGGTGCACCCGCAGGATATTTCGCGCATGACGGGGCAGCATCGGCAGAATCTTGCCGAGCTGGCCGAGCGGGGCTTTAGCGCACGGCTCCAACTGCTTGAAGCGGCTAGTCGGCTGCATCCGGTTTTGTTACCTAAACTTTAGGCATACGATTAATTGC
>DATMYZ010000303.1:0-2934 GCA_035560675.1 Clostridia bacterium | reverse complement strand
GTCTATGACAATGACTTTAAGTCTTGCAGCCTGTGGTAATACAAGCAGCGAAGTTCCTGCTTCAGAAAAGTCTTTACCAGAGTCCGCTACAAACAGCGCCTCACCTTCTGCCTCTGTTTATAACGTTGGTATTTGCCAGTTGGTTCAGCATGAAGCTCTTGATGCTGCTACAAAGGGCTTTAAAGATGTGTTGACTGAAAAGCTGGGCGATAAGATTATCTTTGATGAGCAGAATGCTGCCGGAGATTCAGCGACCTGTTCCACTATCTGCAACCAGTTTGTTTCCAGCAACTACGACCTGATACTCGGTAACGCAACCCCTGCTTTGCAGGCTGCTGTTTCTTCTACAAATACGATTCCGGTTCTTGGAACTTCCATTACCGACTATGCCACAGCGCTGGATATTGATAATTGGACCGGTATAACTGGTTACAACGTCTCCGGCGCATCTGATTTGGCACCCCTGGATAAGCAGGCTGAAATGATTAAAGAGCTTTTCCCAGATGCAAAGAATGTTGGAGTTTTATATTGTTCCGCAGAACCAAACTCAAAGTACCAGGCTAAGACGATTGAAAAGTATCTGACTGATATGGGCTACGCCATAACTGAATACACCTTCGCAGACAGCAACGACGTCACTATCGTTACTCAGAATGCCTGCGCCAACAGCGACGTTATCTATATTCCGACCGATAATACCGCTGCCTCTTGCACTGAAGCAATCAACAACGTTGCAGAACCTGCCGGTATTCCTATTGTTACTGGTGAAGAAGGCATCTGCAAAGGCTGTGGTATTGCTACCCTGTCAATCAGCTATTATGATATTGGCCGTGCAACAGGCGAGATGGCTTATGATATTCTTGTAAACGGTGCTGACATTTCAAAAATGGAAGTTAAATATGCTTCTGATACGACTTACAAATATATGCCTGATCGCACTGCAAAGCTCGGTGTCAAAATCCCCGAAAGCTATTCTGCTATCGAGAGTAAATAGTATTGGCATAGGCTTTTCTTAAACATCGAAGGGGTGCTGTAAAGATATAGCACCCCTCATTTATGCAGTACCAGTGGTTTTAATGACAGGCTTCGGCACTACTTTCTGTATCTCAACTGGGAGGAAAAAGAATGAGCTATCTTGCGATGCTTAACCCGATAAACCTTATAAATGCCATTCCAGGCTGTATTGCTCAGGGATTGATCTGGGGCATTATGGCGCTTGGTGTTTATGTTACTTTCCGTTTGCTGGATTTTGCGGACCTGACTGTTGATGGTTCTTTTGCGACCGGCGGCGCAGTCACTGTTATGCTAACATTAGCTGGCTTTCCGGTTCCAATAGCTTTATTTATGGCCGTGCTGGCAGGCTTGATTGCAGGCCTTATTACCGGCCTGCTGCATACCGCTCTGGGAATTCCTCCGATTCTTTCCGGCATTTTAACCCAGATCGCGTTGTATTCTGTGAATTTGCATATCATGGGAATGGCTGCGAATCAGGCGATTAGCATTCAAAAATATAAATTGCTGATCTCACTCATGCACGTTTCTAAGGCCATTTTAACCGCTGGTCTTTTTGCCGCTGTTTTAATTGCGGTCTTATACTGGTATTTCGGTACGGAACAGGGCTGTTCTATTCGTGCTACCGGTTGCAACCCGGCGATGAGCAAAGCGAACAGTATAAACATAAACTTTACCAAGGTTTTAGCCCTGTCAATTTCTAACGGTATTGTCTGCCTTTCAGGCGGACTGATGGCGCAGTATCAAGGCTTTGCTGACATCAATATGGGTCGCGGTGCAATCGTAATTGGTCTGGCTGCTGTTATCATCGGCGAAGTGTTTGGCGGTGCTTTATTAAGAAAGTTCCCAAATTTTGCACTTCGCATGATTTTTGTCGTACTTGGCGGTGTCATTTATTACATCGTCGTCGGTGTCGTTCTTTGGCTGAAGTTAAATTCCAATGACCTGAAGCTGTTTACTGCAATAATTGTTGCCGTTTCCCTGGCGGTTCCTTATCTTCAGGGGAAAAGTAAAAGCTCCTTTAGACGCACAGCAAAAACGTCTGAGGCCGCTCTAAAAGCAGTGCTCAATAAAGGGGGTCAGTGAAGTGTTAAAAATAATTGATGTCCACAAGATATTCAATCCAGGTACCATTAATGAAAAAGTAGCCTTAAACGGTGTCAACCTGCGTCTTAACGCCGGTGATTTCTGCACCGTTATCGGAGGCAATGGTGCAGGTAAATCGACTACTCTTAATGCGGTTGCGGGGGTTTGGCCTGTTGATCAGGGGGCAATCGTTTTGGACGGTCAGAATATTACCGGCGTGCCGGAGCACAAAAGAGCCGCTTTCCTTGGACGTGTATTCCAAGACCCTATGACAGGTACTGCGGCAACTATGGAGATTCAGGAAAATCTCGCGCTGGCTGCCCGCCGTGGCAAGTGCCGCACCTTGGGTTGGGGCATTACCAAACAGGAAAAAGAAAAGTACCATGAGCTTTTGAAAATATTGAATTTGGGTTTGGAGAATCGCTTGACTTCTAAAGTCGGACTGTTGTCCGGAGGACAGCGACAGGCCCTGACCTTGCTGATGGCTACATTGCAGCAGCCAAAGCTATTGCTTTTGGACGAACACACTGCTGCGCTTGATCCCAAAACTGCTGAAAAGGTGCTTCGTGTTACGGACCAGATCATTACCGACAACCATTTAACAGCCTTAATGGTGACTCATAACATGAAAGATGCTATTACCCACGGTAATCGTCTGGTTATGATGCATGAGGGGAAGGTTATTTTAGACATTATAGGCGAAGAAAAAAAGAAGCTAACAGTAGCTGATTTAATGCATAAATTCGAAGTTGTTTCTGGCCAAGAATTTGCCAACGATAAAGCTATTCTAGCATAGCAGGCATATATAAATTAGAAAGACGGCACAAGCGATTTTGC
>DATMYZ010000302.1:0-6350 GCA_035560675.1 Clostridia bacterium | reverse complement strand
ATTATAATGTTGCCATAAATGGGACGGGTTGGTTCTGCTTGGAATCACTGTCAGCGTGACAAAAAAGACCGGGCCTGTACACTCAGGGAGGTTTCATAATGAAACAGTTTGGTGTGGAAGTTTACACCTATGAAGAGAGCGGTTTTTCTCCTCTGGTTTTCTTTAACGGCTGGCGGGTCGCGATTCTCAACCACCAGCCTTCTCAGGAAAGGGGGATGGTCCCCTTTTTGGAGAGGCATCACCAGACGGACGAGGTCTTTGTGCTGCTGCAAGGTCCCGCCACGTTGTTGCTGGGCGGATATGAGGATGTTCCGGGAGAAATAGAGGCGCTTCTCATGGAGTCCGGAAAGCTATACAATGTGCCTCGCAATTTATGGCATGCGATCCTCACTCAGCCGCAGTCCAAGCTGCTAATCGTAGAAAATTTGGACACCGGCGAGGCAAATTCCTCTTACCATCCTCTGGACAATTTAACACTGTAATAATAAACAAGGGTAACAGGTTAAAGAATTATGGCTTTGGAGTGTGACATAGCTATTGTAAGAATACCGGTTTCATAGCGCAGGCACAGGCATAAAATACGGGCGGCATGGCAGAAGCTATGTCGCCCGAAAACGGTTGTTTCTCAGATATTATTTGCCAATGCCCGCTGCGATGGAGTAATTTTGGCGCATTACTTTTCTGCCGCCTTTAATCTCCACATTTTGCAACCCGTTATAAATGGTAATCGTGTCGGGAGCCGCCTGAGAACTATGGTACGATTGCAGCATAGTGCGGAGAATTTGTACTTTTTCAAGTAAAAAGAAATCCTCTTCCTGCATGCCGTTCCCAATCCATGTGATAATAACATTGACATAGGCATGGGTAAAGAATTTCAGAATAAAGTCCTTTTCTTCCGCCCTGATATAGGAATCTTTACAAGCCTCATCAAAAATCAGCATAAAAAGCTGAAAAATGAACGGGTACAAATTTTTTTCTATCGTTTCTTTTCGAAGGGAGCGATTGGTATTTCGCAAAAAGCACTTGTTCTTTTTGGCATATTTTATGGTATCCAGCAGCACACCCTGCCAGTTTTTATCCGAAATATCATGGAATCCGCAAAAAATGTCATTTTCATAGATCCATTCCAACAGATCGTACATGTCCTTAAAGTGGTAATAAAAGGTTTGGCGGTTGACACCGCAATGATCCGCTACATTTTGCACTGTAATGTTGTGAAAGGGCACCTTTTTCATTATATCTTTCAGCGAGTTTGCGAGCTGCATCTTTGTCTGAGATATTCGTACCATGAAAATTCCCCCTACCAGCTTTCCATTGAACCTTTTTTTATTTTACAGAACACAGCTCTCGTTGCACGTAACATTAAGCCATGATGAAGTAATATTTTAAGCTGCTAATCTATGCTGGGTGCTGGCGCTACGCCCCAAAAATTCGCCTCAATTCCGTTGCTGAAAACCACAAGCGAATTTTCAGCAACGGAATTTGTATTAGGGTTTGTTTGTAAATAGAAAAAATGACAAATAATTCGCTGTAAAAGCGTTGCTTCAAGGAAGAAAGCGCAGGAATACTGGTTGTATTCCGAGTATTTTTGACGCGAAAGCTGCCTTTTACAGTAGAAATGGACGATGTTTTTGATTTTACAAACAGCCGCTAGTGCTTAAAATATTTGTTAAATCATAGTTGCACGAGCGCCGGTGTATTCGCCTTTGCCAACAGCAATTCCTTGAGTTCCGCATCCAGCTTGACGACCGATATTGAGAACCCGCCCATCTCAAGCGATGTCATGTAGTTTCCGACAAACGTCTTCACTATCTGAATGCCCTTTTCTGCAAATACATGCGCAACCCTGCGGTTGACAACAAACAGCTCCATTAGCGGCGTAGCCCCAAGGCCGTTAATCATGACCGCTGTTTCATCCCCATTATCCAGTGGGAGATCGGCAAACAGCTTTGTCAGCAGAAGGTCGGTGATTTCATCCGCCGGACGGATAGCCTCACGATGGGTTCCAGGTTCGCCATGAATGCCCATGCCAATTTCCATTTCATTTTCTGTCAGCTCAAAACTCGGTTTGCCCGCTTCGGGCACCGTGCACGGAGAAATCGACATGCCCATGGACCGCACGTTGGCGATTACCTTTTCGGCAATGGCTTTCACTTCTTCCAGCGTTCCGCCAGCCTGCGCTTTCGCGCCCGCAATCTTATGTACCAGTACTGTGCCCGCAATACCTCTGCGCCCGCTGGTCCAGGTGCTGTTCTCTACTGCCACATCGTCGTTTACAACAACCTGCTCCACCTGAATACCATCTGCCACGGCCATTTCCGCGGCCATTTCAAAATTCAGTATGTCGCCGGTATAGTTTTTAACGACCAGCAAAACACCCTTTCTGGCGTCTACCGCTTTAATCGCTTCATAGATCTGGTCGGGCGTGGGAGAGGTAAACACCGCGCCCGCGACAGCCGCATCCAGCATACCTTCGCCAACCCACCCAGCGTGAGAGGGCTCATGTCCGCTGCCCCCGCCGCTGATCAGCGCCACTTTATCGTTCGGGGCACCGGCACGCACGATAACATTGAGCCCTTCCAGACGCCGCACATAGTGCGGATATGCCAATGCCAGTCCTTCTAACATTTCGTTAACCACATTTGCCGGATGATTGATTATTTTTTTCATAACAAATGCCTCTCTTTCGTTTTATCATTTATGTGTAGCAAATCGGTTGATTAAATTGAAAAGTTGTCTTGTGCTTGAGACATATTTTTTGTACTGTAAGGCGGTCGACGCATCCGGGCTAACGCCCGGCGAGAAGAACAACGCAGAAGCGCGGAAAATAGGAAGCAATGACTGGCAACTTTTTAGTTTAGTCGACTACATATTGCTTTTACATACAATTTTGCCTTCCGAATTTATTCTGCCTGCACTTGCAGATAGGCTCTCGCCTGATCCGCTTCCGATAGGGTAAGAACCATATCGGCCCAGTGCCTATTCGTTTCACACGCAAGAATTGCCCGCTTTACCAATGGAATGCGTGTCAGGCTCATGCTCAGCTCATCAATACCCCATGAACACAGCAGTCTAGCGGCGGCGGGGTCGCCCGCCATTTCGCCGCACATGCCGACCCATTTCCCCTGACTATGGGCCTGTTCGATCACATGGCGGATAAGCCACAGCACCGCCGGATTAAAATAGCTGTATAGCGCGCTGACGAGCGAATTACCTCTGTCTACAGCCAGTGTGTACTGTGTCAGATCGTTGGTTCCAATGCTGAAAAAATCGCATTCCTGCGCGAATTGCGCCGCCATAATCGCCGCTGCGGGAGTTTCGATCATCATGCCGACTTCAATATCTTCAGCAAATGGAATTTTCTCCTTCTCAAGCGCCCGCATCGTCTGAGAAATCAATTGCTTCGCCTGACGCAGCTCTTCAAGACTGGAAATCATAGGCAGCATAATCGCCGCCTTTCCGAATGCTGCGGCGCGTAGAATGGCGCGAATCTGAACTTGAAACAGTTCGGGCCGCTTTAAGCTGATTCGGATTGCCCGCCAGCCCAAAAACGGGTTTGGTTCGGGCGGCATCTCCAGACAGGCGAGTGGTTTATCCCCGCCGATATCCATCGTGCGGATGATGCAGCGATGGTTTTTGCATTGCTCGATGGCGCGTCTATAAGCAAAGAACTGCTCTTCCTCAGTGGGAAGCTTGCTTTTACCCAGAAATAGAAATTCCGTCCGAAAAAGTCCGACCCCCTCAAACCCATATTGCACGGCCCGTTCAAGTTCTTCAGCATACCCGATATTGGCCGCAAGCGTCACTTTAAAGCCGTCTTTTGTGCGCGCAGGAACAGCAGCAAGGCGCAGGTATTCCTGCTTTTTCTGCTCTTGCGCTTCTATTTTCAAGTCATAATGCCGAATGGTTTGCTTATCAGGCTTTATAATCAGAAGCCCCTCCGAGCCGTCCAGAATCACCGGCGTGTTGTCCTCAATCTGCCCGCGAAGATCTTCAAGGCCCACCAGTGTTGGAATACCTCTGGAACGCGCAAGAATCACCGCATGCGAGGTCATGCTGGCACTCGCAATAATGAACCCCGCTACCTCCTGAGAAAGGCCAATAATCAGCGACGGGTCGATGTCTTCTCCGAACAGGATTGCGGGCGTCTTGAGCGCAGTTTCCTGAACGCCGAGCAGAATTTCGGCAATCTGTGTTCCGACATTTTGAATATCGATCGCTCTTTCTCTCAGATAGGCGTCCTCCAGCTCCCGAATAGGGCCGGACATTTCTTCACAGCTTTGCAGGACAGCCTCGGGGGCCGAAAGACCGGAAGCTTGTATTTTTTCACGCACCAGAGATTCAAGGTATGTGTCTGAAATAATCAGGCTTCTCGCCTCCAGAATGGCCGCCTGCTCCTCCTGGAGTTCATCTCGCAGTGTTTCCGCAAGCCTGTCGGTGCGTGCACAAGCAGCATGACGTGCGTCATAAAACCGCTGCATCTCCTGCGTTGGAGGCTGCCGGTGGTAAAGCGCCAGTTCCTTTCGAAGGTTCCGGCGCAAGAAATGAAGATAGCCCCGGGCAATGCCCGCAACAGCGCCGGTTGCCTGTCTTGTTTCGCATGTAGTCACGGCGCGGCCCCCCTTCTATTCGTGGAACCGCTGTTTGACCAATTCCACCAGAAGCTGCACAGCCGCTTCTTCATCTTCGCCTTCTGCGCGAATGGTGATAACATCGTCTTGACGCAGTCCCAACCCCAGAACCAGAATAATGCTTTTGGCATCGGCCTTTTTTCCGTTTCCCTCCAGCGTAATACTGCTCTTAAATTTAGCCGCTGCCTTGACCATTTCCGCCGCAGGCCTCGCGTGCAGTCCCGTTGGATTCGTGAGTGTCAATGTGCGCTGTTTCATCTGACCATCCCCTATTCCTTACAATTTGCGCAGTGCGCGAGCCCGCTCTGCCGCGTCGGCAACTTTTTGAAGTGGCGAGCCGATAAACGCCTGGATCGCCGCGCTGATCGCCCCTTCTACAATTGGGGCGTCCGCAATCCGAACACGGGCGCGCGCTGCTTCCTCCAAAAATTCTATCGCTGTTTCTGTGCTGAGAACCGCGCTTCCTAAATCCGCCATGACGACCACACCATCTCCGGAGTCTGCCTCTGCAATAGCATTGCCGATACGCACGGCGTCGGTACCAATTTCGCCATTCTGTAAGCCGCCTGCCGCAACCAGTTTCAGCTCGCTGCCCGCCATTTGAGCTGCGATTTCTGCAACCCCTTCGGCAATTTTAGCGCTGTGAGATACGATTACAAGCCCCACCATAACTTTCTCCATTCCGCCGTCTTTGTCGGCCTTTATTTTGATTCCGATTTTATTGATATAGCTTCTTATAATAATCCGTCAGCGCAGTTAGAATAAGCCAAACCGAAGTGGCACCCGGGTCCTGATGCCCGATGCTGCGTTCGCCCAAATAACTGGCCCTACCTTTTCTGGCCACTATGGTCTTGGTGTATTCAATGCCCGCTTGTGCAGCTTCGCAGGCTGCTTCCAAACATTCCAAAAAGCTTTTGCTCTGTTCTGTAGCGGTGACAAATGCGTCGTAGGCAGGCTTGAGCGCATCAAGCATGGTTTTATCCCCCGGCTGAGCTTTTCCGCGGGTTTCAATGCCATCCAGCGCTTCTTCAAACAGCCGCACAACAACAGCCTTATTTATGATTTCTTTGCCTTGCATCACCTTTGAGCAGCGCAAAAAGGCGGTGCCGTAAAGCGGGCCGGACGCGCCCCCGACGGTAGATATAAGCGTCATGGCTGTTGTTTTCAGCCCCGTTGACAGATCGGTGGGCGGCGAAGCCTTCAATTTTGCCATAACGGCGTTAAATCCGCGCGCCATATTATGGCCGTGATCGGCGTCTCCGATGGCTCTATCCAGATCGGTCAGATATTCTTTGTTATCGTTGATTGCGCCGGTGACTACCTCCATCGCGTCCAAAAAAGATTTATCCATAAATCTGCCTCCTGTTTTTTTACATACAAACCGTCAGTCCAAAGTACAGCCGCCAAAATGTTTCCCACCGAAGGGGTATGTCCCAAATTTTTATGCAGCCGAATCTGATTCCGACTTTGTTCTAATTCTATTCAAAAAGAACGGCCGCTTATTCTACTATTTTTCTGTTGCGATACATATCATGGTAGTGCCTATACAAATCGATGCGCTGCACCGCAATTAAGCAGTTCGTCACTATGCAAAGAGCCTGTTTATGGGGTATTGCCGCTCCCCTGCTAGACAAAACAGAAAACTGTTTAGACAAAACTGCCAGATTGTTTATTTACAGAGATATTAAACAATGATACGATGTCGACGTAAGATATTTT
>DATMYZ010000301.1:0-3919 GCA_035560675.1 Clostridia bacterium | reverse complement strand
AGAATGCAAATTGTCAATAACATAGAATCGTTTTGGGAGAAACTTTCGCGGCTAACGGCGTCATTTTAGCGCAAGCTAGTATCGCCCACAATTTTAAAGTCAAGGAGAATGTGCAATGAACAGAAATATGACGTCCGCCATTACCTCAGCCGCCGTCGGCGTAATCGCAGGAACCGCTGCCTATATGATGAGCAGCAGTGATACCACCATGCAACGTCAAACAAGAAAACTCAAGCGTACAGCAGGGAGAGCGGTTAAAAACGCGGGAATTATTCTCGACAGCGTTTCGCAGATCATGCACTGAGAACAGTATCGTTCTGCTGGAAAAAGGGAGGACGCGTATATGCCCTCCCTTTTTTCTTGCCTGTTTGCAGCAGGTAAGAAAAGAAGACGTGGTACATATTTGCAAAGCGATATCGTGGCTTGAGGTAGCCGTCGGCAATTTGATGGCGGCGTATTTATATACCGCCTGCGCCTAGACACTGTTTGTTGCTGTATTTGTGCTAAACTTAACGAACCCTTTCCATAAGAGGACAAAGGGGACAGCAAATTTTAGCCCACCATATTTATCTCTTCCAAATGAGCTTTTGCCATGTTCAAAAGATCTTTATCATTTTTAAAGGTCACGCAGCGGAAAGCCTCGTCCCACTCAACCCATTTTAGCTCGCTGATTTCAATTTCCTGACGCACTGCATGCTCATTAGGTAGTGCCTGACCCAAAAAATAAACAACGAGTTTTTTTACGCCGGGCTTCGGGGAATATTCTACGCTGTGCCGAAAGCCCTGTTGAAGTGAGACGTGCAACCCGGTTTCTTCACACACCTCGCGCAGTGCCGTTTCAACCTCGGTTTCGGTGCCTTCGACATGCCCCTTCGGGAAAGACCAGTGCCCGCCGTGCCGATGGCGCAAAAGCAACAGCAACAGCCGTCCGTTATCATAACGATATACCAATGCCCCGCAGGATTTTTCTTTTTTCATGTTCTGCCTCCGTGAAACTACACGTTTATCTTGTCTAATATAACACCTTTTACCCGTTTGGAAAAGAGTTTAAGGCATTTTTAGACGCGAAAGCGACCACTTTCATCTTTTTCACCCAAAAGTCTGCGCTCAAAGCATGCAGCTTGGGCGTTTGATTTCTTGACAATAACAGGCTATGCATTATATAATCAGCTATGGCTTTCGGGGTGCGTACAGGTATTTGCCTTGTGTATAGTTTGATTATTATCTTAAGATTGCTTAAGCAGCAAGAAATCTTTTGCCCAATAACATTGCAATTTGCCCTTGTAGCTCAGCAGGATAGAGCGTCCGCCTCCTAAGCGGAAGGCCAGCAGTTCGAATCTGCTCAAGGGTGCCAAAACGCCGAAAACGATGTGTTTTCGGCGTTTTTTATACGCGATTCAGGCTGGGCGGAGCACAGACCGCAATAGATACCGGGCTCACCGCAAACACTGCCTAGATTGACGCCTCTGCGGCTTTTAGGGCGTTGTCATGGCATTGGTGGAAAAATACGCTAAATCGTGATAAAATTGGCATAATAGGATATAGTTATAGAGAAGGAGAAATATATGGATCGCTACGAATGGCTGGATAATTATTTACTGGCAAAGCCCGGTGTAGAAAAGAATTTTAAAGAGGAATGGCAATGGCTTCGTTATCAGGTAGGTGGTAAATTGTTTGCGGCTGTGATGCACCCTTCAGATAAATATGATCCTGTCTATGCCGAAAAAGATCTTCTGAATCTCAAGTGCGACCCGATGCTGGCTGATATGCTGCGCAAGACGCACGAAGAAGTGCTGCCCGGCTTTTACAGCGACAAGCGTTGCTGGAACTCAGTGGATCTGAGCGGAAACCTCTCCGATGAAGAGCTTAAGCAGATGTGCGACGACTCTTACCGACTGGTATTCGAAAAATTGACCAAAAAGCTACAAAAAGATATTTTGGAGGGCGCAAAGTGACCCCTCGGATTCTCATTGATGCCGACGGCTGCCCCGTAGTGGATGAAACGGTAGAGTTGGCTAAAAGCTTCAATATGCCTTGCTTAATTTTATGCGATACGGCGCACCGCTTTGAAAAGCCCGGCGCGCAAACGTTGGTATTTTCAAAAGGCGCGGATAGCGTTGATTTCGCGCTGGTCAATCTCGTGCAGGCAGGGGATATTGTAATAACGCAGGATTATGGCCTCGCGGCTATGTGTTTGGCGCGAACCACACGGGTGCTCAGTCAAGACGGAATGGCCTATACACCTGACAATATTGATGGATTACTGTTGGCACGACATACGGCAAAAAAGATTCGCAACGGTGGTGGGCGGCTCAAGGGCCCTAAAAAGCGCACACCAGAGCAGGATAACGCGTTTATTCGGGAATTGACCGCGCTTTTGCAGGAGGAAGCATGATGCGGCTTTTTATCGCCATCAATTTCGATCAAGAAACTAAGCGGAATATTATTGCCGTACAGCAACGGCTACGCCAACTGGGGCCGGGCAATTTTTCCCCGCCGGAAAATCTGCACCTGACATTGGTGTTCTTAGGCGAAGTCGCGCCCGAGCGGGTGGCCGCTGTGCAAAGCGCGATGGATTTAACCGCCGTGCGGCCAATGACACTGGCCTTTGATCATGTCGGTTGTTTTGAACGTGACGGCAGTGATATCTGGTGGTTTGGCCTTGAAGAAAACAATTTGCTTATGTCTATGCGGAAAGATCTGTCTGGCCATCTGTCCGACGCTGGCTTTCGATTAGAGAGCCGCCGCTTTTTGCCCCACATGACGCTAGCGCGTGAGGTTAGGCTTACCACCCCGCCCGACCGCGGAGCGCTGTTAGAAAAGCCTTTTGTAACGCAGGCCAACGCTATCAGTTTGATGTGTTCAGACCGAATCGGGAGCAGGATCGCCTACACCGAGCTGTATCGTAAGGGATAAATTTATGGATATTCAACTGGTTACCCAAAATAAAAAGCAATATATCAACCTTTTGCTGCTGGCTGACGAACAGGAATCCATGATAAATCGATATCTGGCGCGGGGGGCACTGTTTGTGCTGTCCGATGCAGGCAACACCGTTGCCGTGGCGGTGGTCACCGACGAGGGAGAAGGCGTCTGTGAGCTTAAAAATCTTGCTGTCGCACCGGATTGTCAGCGAAAGAGTTTTGGCAGGAACATGGTGGGAGCATTGACCAAACACTACGGAGCCAGCCATCACACCATGCGGGTGGGAACGGGCGATAGTTCTGCCACTCTCGCGTTTTATCATTGTTGTGGTTTTTATGAAACCCATCGTGTCAAAAATTACTTTGTTGACCATTATGACCACCCGATTATTGAAGCGGGGATTCAATTGATCGACCAGGTGGTTTTAAAACGCTCACTGTGGATTATGGAAACAGTCCGTCTGGGCTTTCGGCGTGTATCTCATACCGATTACGAGGTTCTGCGCACCATATTGGGCGACCCTGAAACGATGTACGCGTGGGAATACGGCTTTAACGAGACGCAAATCTCCGAATGGATTGACCGCTGTCTAATGCGTTACGCCAACGATGGCTATGCCTATTTTTCTGCCATAGAAAAAGAAACGGGCGCGTTCATCGGACTGATGGGGCTGCTCAATGAGGATATTGATGGAGACATTCAGCTCGGTGTAGGATATATTCTGGCAAAGCAGCACTGGGGTAAAGGCTATGCCGCCGAGGGGGCGAAAGGCTGGATTGATTATGCCTTCAACACGCTAGGCGCTACACAGGTTATTGCAGATATAAGGCCGGAAAATACCGCCTCGCGCAGGGTGGCATCACGTTTGGGGTTACGCATCGTCAGGCAGCATATAAAAAACGTCAACGGAAACGAGATGCTTCATCTCGTTTACGAAATTAAAAAAAATAAGGAGTGAAAAATATGCAAATTTACTATTTTACGCGTACTAACC
>DATMYZ010000300.1:0-2729 GCA_035560675.1 Clostridia bacterium | reverse complement strand
TGTCAATATTTTCAGAGAATATCGGTTACCTGCGATGTTCCTGGTCAATCGCAGCCACCCATTTAGCTAGGCGATGTTGACAAACGACAGATGATGCCGCTAGAGGCTAAGGAGGGTTCCCCTGATGCTCAGCCTTTTTCTATATGCGGAAGTAAACATGGTTGGTGCCGGATTTCTGCTGCTTATGCTGACCAGCCGGAATAAACGCAGTTTTAGAAACATGCCCATGGATCAGCAGTTGTTTAACAGCATGATGTTTTTGAACCTGCTGATTTTTTTGTTTGACACCGGAATGTGGCTGTCGGACAAAAGCCCTCTGCCGGTGTTTAAAATGGTCAACTACCTGTCAACCACGCTGTATTATTTTTTTACACCGTGGATTTGCCTGTTGTGGCTGATGTATACCGATTTTAAAATATACGAGAGCAAAGCCAATCTTTTACGGCGCACCTATTACTATGCTACCCCGGCTGTTGTGTGCACGGCATTGACTCTGTTCAGCCCTTTTACAGGCTGGTTTTTTGTCATTACCCCAGACAACCGCTATATGCGCGGGCCTTTGCTGATGGTACTGACGTTAGCCACGTTTTCTTATCTTACGCTGGCGTGTGGTATAGTTATCAGCGATACGTTGAAAAACGGATGGGATGCCAACAGCGGCCTGAATCTGCCTCTGGTAATCTACCCGCTGGGGGTGATGGCATCCGCCGTGCTGCAACTCTGCTTTTATGGGCTTTCGGTTATATGGATCAGTACTATGCTGGCCAGCACAAGCATTTATATCAACATTCAAAACGGTGAAATCCTCACCGACCATTTGACCGGGCTTTATAACCGTCGGCGCCTTGACCAACACCTTCAGCGCCGAATCAAGGCGCGCCATAAAAAGCACCTGTTATTCGCAATGATTTTGGATTTAGACGATTTCAAAAGAATCAATGATAGCTTCGGCCATCTCGTAGGGGATAACGCATTGATACGTACAGCCGAGCTTCTTCGCAAATCCTGTAACGGCAGCGACGATTTCATTGCAAGACTGGGCGGCGATGAGTTTATTATTGTAGGTGAGCGCACAAACGCCGAGGAGATTACAGCGCTTATTGATAACATCAATGACCATATCGCCAACTACAATCAAAGCGGCCGCTCCAGTTATATCTTAAAGCTCAGCATGGGCTACGCCGTGTTGGGCTATGGCAACACTGAAGACTCATTTTTGGCGGCTGCCGATAATGCGATGTACCGCAACAAGCTAAAAAACAAAGCCGCCTCAGCCAATTACGAATTACAGCTTTACAACAATCAGGAAGCGACGGTATCATGACCATGGATCGCATTCGCACAATGGCGCAGCTAGATACCTTAAAGGCAAAGCACAGCATGGTGCTCGTGTATTTTTCAACTGAAGGCTGTGGTGTATGCAAAAGCCTATTGCCACGATTAACCGAGCTTCTGTTAAAATATCCCGATATCAGGGCCGTTAAGGCAGACCTTTCGGACGCGCCCGAGCTTTCAGCAAGCTTTAGCATTTTTACCGTTCCCGCTGTCATTTTGTTCGTGATGGGTAAAGAGACTTTGCGCGAGGCGGGTTTTATCAGCTTGGCTGAGATTGCGCGGCAAATTGCCAAATATAACACGCTGCTGAACTCACGCCTCTGAACAATGCTATAAAAACACTGTGGAGCGTCGTGTTTGCGGCAAAACCGCTATGCTGCCCGCCACCATCGAACTGTGCATTAATGCTCAGCGCTGTCAACCAACCGATACTACCATCTGAAAAAAACGGGCGCGAAGGCAGGCACGCGCCCTAAGGACACGCATCTGGCCTTCTGCTAGTGAATATCTTGAATCAAACCTCCCCCGAAAGGAGTCTTCTTAAATATGTTGGACTGGACCCACAAGCTTTTGACAGCCCGTGGACTAGAAGAAGCAGCCGCTGGATATGTGGCTGGTACGACCATGCTTGCATTGATTGCTCTGGCCTGCCTGCTGGCTTATTTTACAGCCCGAAAGCTTCTGTTAAAAATAGTAAGCGCCCTAGTTCTTAAAAGCAAGCTGCAATGGGGAGATGCCATCTTTAGGCATCGGGTACTTGAACGCCTGATGCTCATTATTCCCGCGCTAGTGGCAAACGCGCTGGCGCCCCTCTTTCCCGCCGGGGCGCCGTGGATCTTACGACTTGCGTTTTGTCTATTAGTTCTGGGACTGTTACTGGCTTTGGATAAGCTATTGGACGCCGTCGACGATATTTATAAACAGTACGAGGTTTCTAAGCTGCGGCCCATCAAAGGCTATTTGCAGGTGTTTAAAATTGCCGCCTACATCGTCGGCGTTATCGTCATCATCAGCGCGCTGGTAGATCGCTCACCCCTGTTGCTGTTAGGCGGCATCGGTGCTGCGACCGCCGTGCTGCTGCTTATTTTCCAAAACACTATTCTGGGCTTTGTGGCCAGCATTCAGCTCACCGAAAACGATATGGTGCGCCTTGGCGACTGGATCGAAATGCCCACCCACAACGCCAACGGCGCAGTGACCGAGATAACGCTGCACACCGTCAAAGTACAAAACTGGGATAAAGCCATTACAACCATACCGACCTACGCACTCGTCTCAGAGTCTTTCAAAAACTGGCGTGCCATGCAGGAAGCGGGCGGCAGACGCATTCAGCGCGCACTCTATATCGATTTGACCAGCATCTGCTTCTGCGATGATAGCATGCTGGCACGCTA
>DATMYZ010000299.1:0-3596 GCA_035560675.1 Clostridia bacterium | reverse complement strand
ATATTATCATTAAGCTAAAGAACGCCACGCTTAGCCAGGCATAGGAGACATCAACATCCAGATTGATAAAGGTGGTGCACAACATACATGGAAGTGCGATATTGAGCACCAGAGATTGCAGTTTGAAAAAGGCCTCTTCCCCAAAATATTGCATGTGCTGCAAGACATAGCCCAGTGCAATCAGAAAGAGCAGAGGAAGAACCTTACCCAGAATTTCTGTCATGCTAAAAGTTCTCCTATGCCGGGTATTTCACGTGTAAGGAATAAGAGTATGAGAGAAGATATCTGTTTTATTGCTGGCTTGCCTGAATCTCAGCAACAATCTTGCTGATCGATTCAGTCATAATCTCAACCGGCTCAGGCAGGCCTGACCAGAGGTTAACCTGAATGGCTCCCTGGTGGATACTCATACCAAGTCCGTTGAGAATACGGCAACCAACCTTTTCCGCCTGTTGCAAATACAGTGTTTTAAGGGGATTATAGGTTGCATCAAACGCAATCTGTCCTGCGTGAAGCAAGGCGGCATCTATGGGTGTTTCATCAGTGTGCGGGTACATGCCAACGCCGGAGCAGTTCATAACGACGTCGCATTCGCCTATCGACTTTTTATAGACTTCCTTCTTTTCAAAAGGAACCCAAACGGCAACTGGCGCAAAGCTCTTGTTGATATCCTCGGTCAGGCTCTGTGAAGCCCCGTTAAAGCGGTCGACGATTATAATTTCTTTAGCGCCGTGAAAAGCCAATGCGCAGCAGATAGCACGACCAGCGCCACCAGCGCCAAAGCAGAAAAAGGTGCTTGCTTTAATGTCGCACCCGGTTTCAAGCGTCAGCGCACGAATAAAGCCAGGTCCATCGGTGTTATAGCCTATCAGCTTGCCATCGCACTTAACCACCGTGTTAACCGCACCCATTTTTTCGGCAAACTCATCAAGACCATCAAGATATTCTATGACTTTGATTTTATTGGGCTTAGTCACCGCAAAGCCGGGACTGTTCAGGTTGCGAAACGCCTGAACCATATCCTCGAGATGATCATTTTCGACCTCTAGTGGGAAGTATTCAAAATCCAACCCAAGGGCACTGTAGGCTTCGTTTTGCATTCTGGATGCAAAAGACTGACGCAATGGATTACCCATAAGGGCAATCAGCTTGGTATCTACTGTTATCATGGTTTACCCTCTTTTGAATATTCAGCGGGCGGACCGGCCACCCGCTGAACTTTAGTTGTCTTTACTTGCCAAGGTATGCGTCTACGAGATCCTGCCCAACCTTCTGCGCAATAGTATCATATACAGGTTGCGCAGCGGCTTTAATTTCAGCATAGAGCTCTGCAGAAACAGGGATAATCTCTGTACCGGAATCTTCAATAACCTTTGTCTTTTCAGCTTCGAGTACATCCGCTTGCTCACGGGCATAAACGGTTGCAGAAGCGACTGCCTCTTCCAGCACAGCCTTCTCCTCGTCGTTTAGTGCGTTGTACTCGCTAGGATTCATGATCATCGCAAGAATATGTGGCAGGTGATTGGTCTGGATGATATAATCCTGAACCTCATACAGCTTATTGGCTGCGATAACCGCATAGGGGTTCTCCTGTGCGGTAACGGTACCCTGCTGCAGACCGGTATACAGTTCGCCAAAAGCCATGGGGGTGGGCGAAGCGCCAATAGCCTTCCAGAAAGCCATATGGTTCGCATTTTCCATGGTGCGAATCTTCACGCCGGAGAAATCAGCGAACTTCTCAATTTTCTTGTTAGAAGACATGACGCGGAAGGTCTGGTCTGCATAACCCAGCAGCTTGTAGCCAGCCTTGTCATAGAATCCAGCAATTTTGCCCATGAAATCAGCATTATCAAAAACTTCGCGGAATTCTTTAATGGTAGGATACACAACGGGCATATCGAATACAGCCAGTTCAGGGATAAAATTAACCTCAGGCGCAGTAGTCTGCACGACAAAGGTCACGTTGCCGTCTTTGCAGCTCTCAAGTAATGCGACGTCACCACCAAGTGTACCGTCGGTGTAGACGTCAACGGTCATCTTGCCGCCCGAAAGCGCTGCAAGTTCTTCAGAAAGCTTCTGACCATAGAAATAGGTGACAGTATCTTTTGGGCTATCCATACCCAGAGTCCATGCGTGTTCACCGATGTTTCCCCCAGCAGCAGAAGAAGCTGCGGGTGCCGACGATGAAGGAGCTGCGCTTGAAGATGCGGGCTTAGAGCCGCATGCGGTAAGAGAAAATGCAGTGGCAATAGAAAGAGCAAGTGCTACCAGTTTAGAGTACTTTTTCATTGTATGTCTTTCTCCTTTCAATATAGGGCATCCGCCCTTATTGCGAAACAAAATTTAGATGCCTACCAGTGTAAGGCTGATTGCCGGGAAAGCAACGATAAGCACAAGCGCTACCAGGAACAAGACGATAAAAGGTAAGGCGTGCTTTGCTACCTCCATAACAGGGACATCGGTAATCGAGCTGGCAACAAACAGATTGATACCGATAGGCGGGGTTACAAAGCCGATGGCGAGGTTGGTAACCAAGAAAACACCGAAGTGTAGCGGATGAATTCCAACCTGGGTCATGATCGGCAGCAGAATGGGCGTCAGTATCAGGATAGCGGGACCGCCGTCCATAACCATGCCGACCAGTAACAGGAAAATGTTGACGACCAGCAGGATAAGGAACTTGTTGCCACCGAAGGTATCGCTGATAGCGGAGCTAACCAGCTGCGGAACCTTCAGGAAGGTCAAAACGCGCGCAAATCCAGTCGCAGCGGCAAGCAGGAACAGGAGCGGTGCATAGGTGCGAACGCTTTCTACAAATATTTGGTACAGTTCGTTAAGCTTGAGCGTTTTATAAACAAACAGGCTGATGAACAACGCGTAGAAAACTGAAAGCACAGCCGCTTCTGTCGGAGAAGCAATGCCGGAATAGATGCTGCCTAGAATAATAACTGGGGTCAGCAGCGCCCAAAAGCTATCAAAAAACACTTTAGCAAAGCCCTGCTTGTGCAGTTCGCCAACCACCTGTCTAATCTTCTGTTTGTCTTCGCCATTGCGCACGCAGTAGAAGATAGCATAACCCATCAGGCAGAATGCAATCAAAAAGCCGGGAATAATACCCGCGATAAACAACTGCCCGACCGAAGCACCAGATGCCATGCAATAAAGCACAAACGGAATAGAGGGCGGAATAATAACGCCCAGACCGCCTGCAACGGCAACAACGGCGGTTGAAAATTTCTTGTCGTATCCCAGGCTGACCAGCACCGGTACAGTCATACTGCCGACAGCTGCGACGGTCGCCGGTGAAGAACCGGAAATCGCGCCGTAAAATAGGCAGGTAATAATAACGGCGCAAGGTACGCCGGCCGTAATATTCCCGAGGAAAAATGTAAAGAAGTTAAACAGCTTCTTTGAAATGCCTCCTCTGGCCATGATGATGCCGGAGAAAATAAACATCGGAATCGCAAGCAACGGGAAACTGTTGATACCGCCAATCATTTCGCGGATCAAATAGGTTCCATTGGCTGCAAATTTAGGATTCAACAGTGAGGGCACTATAGAGGTAATGGCTATACTGGATGATATTGGAATAGAAA
>DATMYZ010000298.1:0-2567 GCA_035560675.1 Clostridia bacterium | reverse complement strand
TGCGGCATATCGCATACAAAAGATACTGTTTCAGGTGGTTTGCTCGCGGTGTGCAGGCAGTCAGGCACCTCTGGGTATAAAAAGTGGAGGGCTGATCGCCTTCCACTTTTTATACAAGTTTTGTATAACGTAAAATCTAAGCCTGATTTGGAAGGACGCTGTCGTCACCGTTGTATTGAACCCAAACTGTCAGTTTTCGATGGGAGTGGCTGGTGACGCTGCGGGCTCGTTAGATGATGCCTTATTCGATTGCTCGGATTTTGCGCCCGGCCGTCTGACGGGACGGCTGCCGCGGGCGGGTCTTTTGCCCCCCTCACGGCGGGGGGCGTCCTTATCCTCGCGCTGAGTGGTGCTATTGTCCTCCCGTTCCGTCTGGGGTTGCCGCGGTTCGCGCGGCTCGCGGGCGGGGCGGCTGTCTTCGCGCAGCGGAATCAGCTCATGCTTCATAAAATTTTTGAAGGTATAGGCGTCTCCCGTTTCAATTTTCACCTTCAGATTGCCGGTGATCAGGTTGACAATCTCTACCACGGTACCCGGCCCTTCGGGGGTGTTGACTGCAGTGCCTACCCGCGGGGTGGTGCGAAGCAGATCCTCATAGGCACCTTGCTCATATTTTAGGCAGCACATTAGCCTGCCGCAGGTGCCGGAAATTTTGGTGGGGTTTAAAGAAAGTCCCTGTTCCTTGGCCATTTTGATGGACACGGGCTGAAAGTCGCTTAGAAAGCTTGAACAGCAGAAAACACGCCCGCAGATACCTAAGCCACCCAGCATTTTCGCTTCATCGCGCACGCCGATTTGGCGCAGCTCGATGCGGGTGCGAAAGACACTAGCTAAATCCTTGACCAGATCACGGAAATCCACACGGCCGTCGGCAGTAAAATAGAATAGAATCTTGCTGTTGTCAAAGGTATATTCCACATCCACCAGCTTCATATCCATCTTATGGTCGATGATTTTTTGCTGGCATACGTCAAAGGCGTGAGCTTCGCGTTTTCGGTTTTCTTCCATCTGCGCCACGTCCTTGGCGGTGGCAAGCCGGACGACCAGCTTTAAGGGCTTGACAATTTCTTCTTCGGCCACCTCGCGGTTGGCCACGGCGACCACGCCGCACTCTAAGCCCCGAGCCGTTTCGACAATGACTGCCTCGTCAGCCTTGGCTATGATGCCGTTCGGGTCAAAGTAATAAACCTTGCCCCCTTCTTTAAATTTAACGCCGATAACCTCAGACATCTTATAATCCTCTTAATTCTATATTAATCCGGCTGCCCTCACCAGCCGGTTGACAGCGGCGGCGCAAATGAGCGAAATTCCGACATTTTGAATGCCGCGCAGCGCCATTTCGTCTATTATATCAACAATTTGCAAACTCTGCAACGGCGTGAAGCAACGCGTATTGCCTGATAATTGGGCTATCACAGCGCCGCGCAACGCAGTCAGCAACAGGGCAAACTGTTCACGATCTTTTTCGTAGCCCGAAAAGAGCTTTAAAATCGTGTAGCGGTCGCTTTTTGCCAAGGCGACAAGGATGGCGGCGGCATCGTCGACATAGCGGCGGGCTGCGGGGTCGTTTAAGCTGTCGAGCGCTTGTCCGACGGTAGAAAACAGCGCGGCCTGTATGCGCAAATGCTCGGGGTCGGTCTCGGGCAAGTGGTGACAAAGCGCCTCAAAACGCTGCGCCTCATTTAGTTCGCGCATGGGGCAAATGGTTAAACGTGAGCAGACCGTCTCAAGCAGGCTGCCCGGCCCCGGCGCTGTAAAGATGAAATAGGCCGATTCGGGCGGCTCCTCAATGATTTTCAGCAGTGCATTTTGCGCCTCTACCCGCAGGCGCTGCGCTTCGGGAATGAAAAACACCTTACGGGGTGCCTCGTGCGGCGATATGTAGGCGGCCGCCTTTATTTCGCGCACGCGATCCACACCGATGGTTTTGCTTTTTCCCTCGGGCAGCAGTGTGGCGAAATCGGGATGGTTACCGCTGCCCAACTTGTGGCAGGAGGGACAGTCTCCGCAGGGGGGCAGCCCTTCGTTGCGGCAGAGCAGCATCGCGGCTGCATATTGGGCCGCAGTGCGCTTTCCGCTGCCAACGGGGCCGGTCAACAGCAGCGCATGTGGAAAACGTCCGCCCTGCCATAGGGCGTTGAGCCGGGAGAGCAGTGAATCTTGATAGAGCAGCGGGAATGTCATAGCTTACACCTTTTCAAAACGGTCTATATCGGTGACAAAAATAGTTGCGCCGCCCACGGGTACCTTTACCGGGTAGGTGGTGTACATGCCCACCCCATAAGAAGCGGCAGAGGGAATGGTATGGGTGCGCGACTTTGAATGCTCAGAGACGATGGCGATGACCTGATCCACCTTGTCGTCGTCGGTTCCGCATAAAAAGGTGGTGTTTCCGGCCATTAAAAAGCCGCCGGTTGTAGCAAGGCGGGTGACCTGAAAGTTCGCCGAAGTCAGGGCCGTTTGTAAGCGTGAGGCATCCTCGTTGGATACGATGGCAAATATGAGCTTCATAAAACCGCCTCCATTTCTTAATTGTTAAACAGTATTGGCAAATGGCGGGTGCGCTA
>DATMYZ010000297.1:0-3241 GCA_035560675.1 Clostridia bacterium | reverse complement strand
CGGTTAATAAAGATAGAGGCGCGTTTTTCATAAGTAAAACCGTGGCGAGATTGCCTAATCGCTTGAGCCACTGTGTGAAAGGGAACAACGCCGAAGGAGACGGTACGGCAGCCGTTGATCCTGGGGGTGCGCTGAATAAGCGTACAACTGTCACCACTGCATCAATGGTGAAGAGCTATCGACTATTTAAGCATGCATTGCAGCGCAGTGCGTGCTTTAAGAGTCAATATGCTTATTATATTGCAGTGGATGCCGGTTTTCAACCGGTATTTTTATTTTATCCAAAAAGAGAACCCGAAGGAATTGTAAAGGAACATTATATGGAGGTGCTTTTATTATGAAGCAGTACAATGTAGGCGTAATCGGTGCAACAGGCATGGTTGGTCAACGTTTTTTGACGCTTTTGGATAATCATCCGTGGTTTAAAGTAACGGCGATCGCTGCTTCCGCACGTTCTGCGGGTAAAAAATATACTGACGCTCTAAATGGAAGATGGGCACTTGACACCTCAATGCCGGATTATTGCAAAAACATGGTTGTCATGGACGCCGAAGCTGATGTCGAGAAAATTGTATCGCTTGTCGATTTTGTGTTCTGTGCCGTCGACATGAAAAAGGATGAAATCCGCGCCCTTGAAGAGCGCTACGCCAAGGCAGAATGCCCGGTCATGTCCAACAATTCCGCACATCGCTGGACCCCCGATGTTCCGATGATCGTCCCGGAGGTCAATCCCGAGCATATCGCCGTCGTTGAGGCACAGCGAAAGCGATTGGGCACCAAGCGCGGGTTTATCTCGGTCAAATCCAACTGCTCATTACAGTCCTATGTGCCCGCCCTCTTCCCTTTGCGTGACTTTGGCATAGAAAGCGTGCTTGTTTGCACCTATCAGGCCATTTCCGGCGCAGGAAAAACCTTTGCACGCTGGCCTGAGATGGTGGATAACGTTATCCCCTATATTGGCGGTGAGGAAGAAAAAAGTGAGCAGGAGCCCTTAAAACTTTTTGGCAAGGTTGAAGACGGTCGGATTGTCAACGCTCATAGCCCGGCCATCACGGCGCAGTGCCTGCGTGTTCCGGCAAGCGACGGTCACATGGCCGCAGTGTTTGTCAAATTTGAAAACAAGCCGACAATCGAGCAGATCAAGGAACGCTGGGCTACGTTCAGGGGTGAGCCGCAGGAGTTAGAGCTTCCTCTAGCTCCCAAGCAATTCCTGCACTATTTCGAGGAGAATGACCGTCCCCAGACCCGCCTTGACCGCAATATTGAAAAAGGCATGGCGGTTTCAGTCGGCCGCTTGCGCCCTGATACCCAGTATGATTATAAATTTGTCTGCCTTTCGCATAATACGTTGCGCGGCGCTGCCGGCGGAGCGGTTTTGATGGCCGAATTGTATGCAGCAAAGGGCTTTTTCGACTAATTGCCTACAAAATATATTGATGCAGTAAGGAGCAAACAGCTATGAAAAAAGAGATTTTTCGCGGTGCCGGTTGCGCGATTGCCACGCCTATGTTTGAGGATGAAAGCATCAACTATAAAGAACTCGCCAGACTGATTGATTTTCAGATTGATAACGGTACTGATGCCATTGTCATCTGCGGTACCACCGGCGAATCCTCCACCCTCACAGATGAAGAACACACCGAATGTATCCGTTTCGCCGTCGAAACAGTAAACCACCGCGTACCGGTCATCGCAGGCGCAGGCAGCAATGATACCTCCTACGCCGTTTGGCTTAGTAAAGAGGCAAAACAAGCCGGGGCCGACGCATTGCTGCATGTTTCGCCCTATTACAATAAAACCTCCCAGACTGGACTTGTTCGCCACTATAACGCCATTGCGGACGCGACCGATCTACCGATTGTGGTTTACAGCGTGCCCAGCCGTACCGGCGTAACATTTAAACCTGAAACCTACGCCGCGCTTGCAAAGCATCCGAACATTGTGGCACTTAAAGAAGCCAGCGGCGACATTTCTGCTATTGCGCATACGCGGGCATTGTGTGGCGACGATCTTGATATCTATTCCGGTAACGACGATCAGATTGTTCCACTTATGTCGTTGGGCGGTAAGGGTGTTATCTCGGTGCTTTCAAATATACTTCCAAGAGAAACACATGATATCTGCCAGCTTTATTTTGACGGAAAAGTTAAGGAAAGCGCCGACTTGCAGATTGCTTATGTTGAACTGATTGCTGCGCTTTTCTCAGATGTTAACCCTATACCGGTGAAGCAGGCGCTCAATTTTATGGGTTTTGCAGCAGGCCCCTGCCGACTGCCTTTAGACGAAATGTCGCCCGCTGCCAAACAGCATCTGCGTGAGGTCATGGTTAAATATCATCTGATCAACGCATAAAGGAGACTCAAATGAACATTATTATCTCAGGCGCGCTTGGTATGATGGGGCGCGTCGTCGGTACAAACGCCGCTACACTGGATATCTCTGTGAAAGCGGGCATTGACCGGGAAGCTAGCAACGCCCTGCCCTACCCTGTGTATGCCGGTTTTGAAAACTGCCCCATTACCGCTGATGTCATCATTGATTTTTCGCATCCCTCCAATCTCCCCCATTTGCTGGCGTTTGCAAAGGATCATCAAATACCTGCTGTTATTGCGACCACCGGCATGAGCGAGACGGACATTGCCATGATTCATGAGGCAGGCAGAAGTGTTCCCATCTTTTTCACTTTTAATATGTCGTTAGGTGTCAACCTGCTTTGTGAGCTGGCTAAACATGCTGCTGCCGTGTTAGGTAAGGGTTTCGACGTAGAAATTATTGAAAAGCACCATAACAAAAAAATTGATGCCCCCTCCGGTACAGCTATTATGTTGGCCAACGCCGTTACAGAGGCTCTGCCTTATGAGCCGGAGCTAGTCTATGATCGCCATGCAGTAAGAAAGCAGCGTGCATTTAATGAAATAGGTATGCACTCAATCCGCGGTGGCACTATGACAGGTGAGCATGAAGTGGCGTTCTGTGGAATGGATGAAGTCATTACCCTGACGCATACCGCCAGTTCTAAAAGTGTTTTTGCAATCGGAGCGCTCAAAGCTGCCGCATTTCTGAATGCTGGAAAAATTCCGGGTGTATACGATATGAAGGATTTAGTTGAATTCTAACGCTACTTATTCCTTACTATATTAGCGCAATCTTAAAAGCAATTCCGATCTTTTTAATGGTCAAATCGTATAAAAAATATTAGTGATTTTAGCGATAGATTGTAAGCAAACTGGTGGAACTGTCT
>DATMYZ010000296.1:0-2813 GCA_035560675.1 Clostridia bacterium | reverse complement strand
CTGAAGACGCCATGCACATCGCATATTCATATTAAAATATTGTCCACTTTTGAGCCGAGGTTTTAGAAATAAGACCTTGGTTTTTTTTAAAGGAGGTCATTTTTTATGGACAAAAAATACTTTAATGAACTCGCACGCATTCTCGCCAAACAAGGAATCCAATCCGCATTCCAGCGCGAGGACAATCTCACGGTCCTGCTCGACGGTCAGCTTGCCTGCCATGTGGGAGCGACAAGCCAAATGTTCGTTGCTCCCGGCGATCTACGGACACCGGAAACCGATGATCTTTACCACAGGACAGCGCCTATTGCCGAAATAGTCAGAGAATATATGACGGCGATATGATCCGCTACAGATGGCCGGTCTATATAAAAGCTTTGCCCCTTATAATCGTGCGCGAACATCTCAAGAAATCCCGGGCCGTTGCTGGTAGCCTCGCTTGCCTCGGGGCTCCAGTTGGATGCGCGGGTTGGCGTCGTCCCAGTGGTAGCCGATCACCGATGGCTCGTATTTGTCCATAGCCGCCTGCAATGAATCGATGGCCACGCAGTAGTCCTCCTCCGCGAAGGGCTCACTCTGGAACATCAGGTAGGCCGCGGCGGGCAGGTTGATCACGTCGAAGCTCTCCGGCACAGGGCCATCGTAGTCCCTAGGGACTTCCACGCCCTGCACATACTCGGAGGTTCCGGGTTTGCGGTACTGTTCCGGCAGCCACAGGCACACCGGTTCGCCGCAAAGGGATTTCATGCTGGTGAGTACGCCCCACACGTCACAGCCAACCTCCTCACAGTAGGGTCATCGTATCCGGCTTTAATCACAGTCTCCTGATGGATATAAAGAACTATTCGCCCAAACTGAAGGTGGGTGCCTTAACTCTTCCCAACATTACCGGAACACTGGCAAAGCACGACATTGGCCTTGCCAACTATATCCCTGGTAATAAAGTGCTAACTGCTCTCAAGATTGAGGATATCAAACTCGTTCCACAGAAAAGCAGACGCAGCCTCCAGCCGAAAAGAGCGGCGGGGGCTACGTCTTTGAATAGGAGCCGTATAAATGCATAATTAGTGGAGGGTATCTGTTCTTTATTTAAGCCACCTGACGCTTTTTCATCAGCTTCATGATGACCGGAGCCAGCGCAAACAGTACAATGACGGCTACAATAATTATGGATATTGGCCGCTGCATAAAGTAGGACAACATGCCACCCTTAGTGCTTGCAATCAACAGTGAACGGCGGTAGTTGGCTTCGAGAATATCTGCCAAAACTACGCCAAGCACCAGAGGCGCGGGTTCAAAGCCGTAAATCTTCATCAAGTAACCAACCACGCCAAACACAAGCATAATGAGGACCTCATACATGCTGTTACTTAAAGCAAAGGTACCAATAACGGCCAATGCTACAATAATTGGCACCAGCAACGAGTTTGGTACAAGGCAAATCTTTGCCATCTGCTTGGCCATAGACACACCGATAATACCCATCAGAATGTTGGCGAGCAAAAAACCAAGAAAAATGGAATATGTGATAGGTGCCTGCTTGCCAATAAACAAATCGCTGCCGGGCTGTAACCCGTGCATGAGCAGTGCACCATAGAGAATGGCGGTAACAGGGCTTCCGGGAATGCCCAGCGTAAACAGCGGAATTAGTGCGCCGCCACAGGCCGCATTGTTAGCAGCCTCCGAGGCGGTGATGCCCACAATAGAGCCCTTGCCGAATTCATCGGGATCTCGGGAGAGCCTCCTGGCGGTACTGTAGCTGATCCACGCGGCAATGGATGCACCCGCAGCGGGAATAAACCCAATAAAAGCGCCGATAACCGAGCTATTGAACATGGTCGGGGCCAACTTTCGGGTATGACCTTTTTCCCAGCGCTTGCCCTTGAGTCCGGCGGCCGGATCGCTAACAATAGTCGCACCGCGCCCGGTGATCAGACGGTCTACCAGAATAAGTACCTGCGTAATTGAAAACAACCCTATCAGAATGGGGGTAGAATCGAGTCCATCCTCCAGCCAGAGCTGACCAAAAGTAAAACGTGATACGCCGGTGATGGAGTCCATGCCCACGCAGCCGATTAAAAGGCCCAGCAGCGCCGAAAAGATACCCTTGGCGCGGTTTTCACCAGTGAGGCCTGAAACGACCAACAAACCGAAGCAGGCAATCAGAAAATATTCCAGCGTTGAGAACATCTGGCTTAAACGGCCCAGTGCCGGTGCAAACAACATCAAACAGATAGCACCAAAAACACCACCGACAACAGACGCCACCGTAACAATTGTAATCGCTTCCATGCCGCGGTTCTGCTTAGTCAACTCATAGCCGTCCGCAGCTGTGGCAGCCGATGCAGCAGTACCCGGTGTGTGGCACAGCACGGCCGTAATAGAACCGCCATATACACCGGTTGTATACATCGAGGTCATCATGATAAGGGCCGCTTGAGCACTCATCTTAAAGGTAATCGGAATTAAAAGCGCAATACCGACAGAGGGTCCCAGACCCGGAATAATGCCTATCGCCATGCCCGCCACAACGCCGATAGTCAAGGCAATCAGCACCTCCAGCGAGGTAAAGGCGGCAAGCGCACTAGTAAGATTCGCTAACATATTAAAGGGTGCCTCCTTTACACAATTCTGAAAAACTTGCCCAATATGCCAACTTTATAAATAGGTAGCTTTAAAAGGACGACAAAGATCACGAATGTAATTGCCATATAAAGTACCGTCACCAGCACAAGGGTCTTCCATGATTTTACCTTGAGATATTTCTGTGTTAAGAGCAAAAAAACCGGCGTGATAACCCAGTAGCCAATCAG
>DATMYZ010000295.1:0-17701 GCA_035560675.1 Clostridia bacterium | reverse complement strand
GCACATTTACTTTAGGAATACGATACATCCGTCCTACTTTTAAATATTCGATTTTTCCGCTCTTCAAAATTTTATAGCATGTTTTGATGCTAACACCGCCAAGCATTTCGCCGAGCTGCTGGACATTTACGACATCGGGGTAAGCGGTAAACATGGTAAGGTACGCTTCTCTTCGGGATGTCCTACTGCTCATGCGAATCCTCCTTGTTAAAATACGGCGCATCCTTTTTGGAAATAATGAATTGCTCCACGTCTGAGATATTATGCGTAACCGGCATGTCGGGTAACGCTGTCAGAATGTCATTCCGATAACGTTGCCCCGCGCGGCTGTCAAGGATCGAAAACACACAGGTGTCGGTTTCACGGCGTATCCCTCTGCCAATCCACTGGCGCAGCTTAATGAGCATACCTGGCACGATGACCTCATTTAAATAGCTGTAAAAATCGAGATAGAGAGTTTTTTCATACTCCAGCATCGGGTCGGGAGCCGGGAAGGGAAGACGCACCACGATGAGAGAGGACAGAATATCGCCGGGCAGGTCAATGCCCTCACCGGCGCTATCGCTGGCACATAAAATGCCGTTTCCGCTTTTTCGAAATGCATCAAGCGCTTCGAACCTGCTTTTCCCCATACGAAATAAAGGGAAAGAGGTGACGCTTCTACATAATTCATTATACACCTGCTCCATCATACGATAAGAGGTAAAGAGAATCAGCGTATGCCCGTGGGTGGCTTTAATCAACTCTGTCAGTCGGTTTATGACCGCTTTAAAATAAGTGCCGCTTCCGGCTGTGGGAAAGGGCATATCGTGAGGGAGATACAGCAGGGCGTGATTAGGATAGTCAAAGGGAGAAACCTTGCTGGTCTCAAAGGTTCGACGCTGTGCTGCCAACACAATGCCGTTGTTGCGTTTGAAATGAGAGAAATCACCTCCGACAGACAGCGTGCCGGAGGTCAGAATATATGGAACTTCTTCACACCAAATATCCTCCGACAACAGATAATCCAGCTGCTTTGGCAGGGCGCAGACACGACAGGCCGTGGTTCCGGTCATCTCCGTCCAGATAATAAACTGCGGATGATAGAAAAGGGTAGATAGCTTGGCCTCAAGCTGTTCCATGCGGTTTACCAGCCGGTCGTAACGCGGTTTCTTCTCATAGGAGGTTGTATAAAAAAGCACCGATAACCGGCGTAAGACGGTCATAAGCACTTTTAAAGCCCGTATGCAGGTTAAGTTAATTTGTATGGCGAAACAGCCTTTGCCATAGGCGATGCCTATGGCATATTTAAACGCTTCAAAGAGCCGGGCATTTTGTTCCTGTATAGTTTGGCATAGCTGCACAATCTCGGTTTTGTCAGGGTTTACTGCACCAATAGCATGGTAAACGCTTGCCGCCAGTCGTTCCAGTTCGGCATTTTCTAGCGTCATACCATACATTTGTCGGGCTGCATTAAGGAACTGATGGGCTTCGTCGATAATCACGATGCCGCGAGGCGGGAATAGCGACGCTCTGCCGCTCTTTCTGCTCAATACATCGGCCAATACAAGGTTATGGTTGGTAACCTGAAAGTCATAAGCAAGGGATTGTGCCTTTCGGATAAAATTCCGGTAGCGGCAGACCGATGATAAGTCGCAGTTCAAGTGGCAGCGTTTCACATTAGACGGGATATTTGTAATTTTAGACAGCCATTCCACCTCTACCTTTTGTGGGTAACGAATCAGGCCGTATACCTTTCCGAAATTTTCACCCACAGAAAGACTGTTTTTCGTGAACTCCAGCCCCATAGGGGTAATGACATTGAGCAGGGCGGAATTGGGAATACTCCGTTCCTGCACGGCTTGTTTTTTAAGCATAAATGTCCTCCTTTAGCATTGGAATGCTGACTTCAAATTCTGTATCCTCTAAATGCGTGTAGGACGGATTGTTTACGAGGTTGAGAAGCCGCACAATCTTCTTTTCCCCCAGCACATCACAGCCAATCCCATTGGTGGTGAATTTTTCTGCCAGCAGGGATGCGCGTTTGAGCAAGTCCTTTTCCGAACCATCCTCGTATCGCTCCCAAAGAGAAATGTAAAACTGGCGCTCCACGATTTCACCGGACAGCGCATAACTGCTCATTTGCAAAATTTCCTGCCGTAACAGTTCCTTGCGTCGGTCATCAGCGGTTTTAAGCATTCCCTGCATATCGGAGATGAGGGGTGAAATATTCACGGGTCTGCTGACCGCCATAAATTTGAACGGATACTGAATATCGGACAGCTCGGCGGTAAGCTGGCGAATCAGGGCGTTTTTTTCCGCTCTACTATACAAATCAATGCTAATTGCATGAACGCGCAGATAGGCCAGCACCATTCCGTCCTTGGTGTACAGGTACTTGTCTTTTACATCCCGCACATTGATAAACTGTTGTGCGGTCTGCATGCCTATGGCCGTTTCATCCGATACCGGACGCTTCTTAGTTGTTTTCAGAGACAAAAGCAAAAGACCGCCACCCACAAGGGTGACGGTCAGCATAATAATCGGGAATAAGAGTCCCTGCATTTATCGTTCCTCCATTTCTTCGGCGGTTTCCTCGTCCAATTCTTTCTGATGCCCAAACATCCGCCAGTAGCGTTCTCTATCCTCCTGCGCCTGCGGAGAATCCAGATATTCTTCAAAGTGCATATATCCACGGGCAGACTCCAGCTTATCTTCAAGACCGGTACTACGGTGGTAGATGGCAAGCAGTCTGCCGAAATCCGTAATGCCCCGTTCCTCGGCATGGTCAAGGAGCTTTTGCACGTTATCCAGACCCACATCAAGGTCAATGGAAAAACTGCCCATGGTGCGATACCATGGGCAGTTGGGGTTGTATTCCATCAGAAAGCTGTTTCGGTCGAGGTCAAATGTCATCCGCATTTCAATCTCGCCGTGCGTTTCATAGGCATTGTTGTATTCCGCTACCTCAGCGAATGGAATCTTTTCACAGAACATATCCGCACGGGCAAGCCAATGATACCGCCCTTCGTAATCCAGATGTTCAAAAACATGGCCGACCGGCTGCGACTCGGAAAGCATTTTCTGCAACTGTTGTGCCTGAAGCATCATCAGCAGCGGGGACAAAGCATTTGCACCATAATGGGTATAGAAAAAGCTGGTTTCGCCCTTTTCTCGAATGATATAAATCGCCCGGTTTCCCATACATTTTCCCTTCTCACTTTATAGGGCGCACATGCCAATCATCAAAAAGTGACCCACGAATGGTCAGATCGTCCGTCAGATTGATTTGTAGCATTCCGGCCGGAGTCCACGCATCAAGGCATTCTACATAGGTCGTGTATTGTCCGTCTGGGAACCACACAGGTGAAAAATGGACGGGCCGCCCGTAGGTACTGTACTTGTTATTCTGAAGCTCAAAGGTGCTGGAATAGCCGGTATTCAGCCGCTTCAACAGCCGCCAGTAGGTCGTATAATGGAACTCAGGGAAGTAAGCCACCGCATTCTGTACTCCGGTGATATGGCTGCTGGGTGCAGATGAACGGACCTGCGCCGATACGCTGGCGTTCAGCCCATAACCGCTTTTCATCGTTTTCCCCGAAGCGGTAGGAACCTTCTCATTCGGCTTCGTGGTCAGACTGGCAGTCAGGCTTGCCGAGTAAGAGAGCCAGGCATATTCCCACCAGCCCTCATCAGTCCACCAATAGCCTTTCCTTCTGGTGCCGTGACGAACCCAATGCTCATGCCACCAGCAGTCCCATTCGCCCCATGTCAGCGTTGTGGTATTCGGATTTGTAGGTACGGACGGAACGAAAAATTCATCATTGCGGTCGTTGGCCTGCGGATCGGGTGGCGGATTCTTATCAAGGTCAACAATTTTCGCTACAATTTCACGGCTGCTTACGGAACAGTTGCTTGCCACGGTAATGGTGATATACCCCGGCTCCTTGGGTGTCCGCCACTTAACCCATGCCAGTTGGGAGCCGTCCTCGGGGATATAAATTTCCGAGTGCGAATAGGTTCTTCCATTTATAGAAAACCGTGCGTATGCGGGGCTGTCCGGCGTTTTTTCAGATCGTGCAGTCAAGGTAACCGCTGTAATGACATCGGTATCTGTATGGTAGATGACATCACTGACTTGGGGCGGCTCTGCATTCAGCTCAGAAAAGCGAATAATGCCAAGACCAAGGTTGGCAATGATGATAGCATCGCCTTGTGTAGAATTGGTGGAACCGCTCCATGCGGGAAAACCCAAGTCCGGCGTTTCCAAGAACATGGCAAGAGGCAAATTTTTATGGGTCAGAAAGGCCATTTTTCGATACAGGGCATTCCCGGTTGTTTGGTTATAAAGCGCCGCTTCGGTGGCGGTCATGGCAAACATAACGCCGTCATACTTAAAATAGGATATTGGCTCTATTAAAATCTTATAGTTCCCATTGATTAAGGTGTCATAATCAATGCCTGTTGCTGTTGCGATGTCCTGTATGGTTCCCTCACGGCAGAAGTAGCTCCGGATGGCGGGTATATTACTAGACCCATCAGAACTGATAATGCGAGGCATGGCTTGGCTTGGTTGATAACAAATATACCTGCTGGTGCTCGGAGTCAATATTGCACCATTACGATAAGATGTTTTGCTTACTTTTCCAAAGTGTGCAGTCATATCACTGTTGGAGTTATTGGAAAAATCAATGGGCGTTGTTATGGGTAGATTGTCACTGCGGCGAATCACTGTAATACGCACTCCATCACGTCCCGGCGTCCATGAGTTTGACCCTGTCCCTTGTCCCATGTCGCCGCCACCACCGTCAATATTCGAATCAGCAGCGAAAGCAGGAACGAATAAAGAGAAGAGCATTATCAGTATCAAGAATATGCTAATTAATTGTTTCACCTTCTCACCTCCGAAAAAGAAAAGATATACAGCCGTAAATAGCTGTATATCTTTAGATAGGTTGTTCTGTTTCACATATTCCCAATAGGATCGCCGGTTCCAGCATTAGGTGCTTCTTTCACGGTGGATCCGCCGCCTTCGTCCTCAATCCATCCGAAACCCGGCACGAAAATTTTACCGTCTTTCTTGTCTCCACCCTGCGGTTGTTCTTGGTTTGGTTCAGATGCAGGAGCGGTGTTGTTGTCCGTCGCGGCTGGTGGGGGACTTGAGGGAGGTATGGCCTCTGATGGCGACTTTGGCTTCCCATCAGACGGCTTGCTTATCTGTCCCTGCGTTTCATCGTTGGTAAGCATAGACTGTGATGGTGCTTCAGACGGTTTTTCTGGCGATATGGCTCCAGATGTAGTGCTGTCGCCTTGAGATGTTTCTGGCTCAAAGTCCGGCAAAACAACCTCAACGTTGGCAGGGGGTAGACTCTCTGTGAAAGCCTCTGGCGGCTGACCGCCTATGGTGTTGATGTAATAGAAAAGCCCTCCTGCAAGGCAGACTGCCGCAAGAGACAATGTGGTGATAACCGCTTTTTTCTTTACCGTATAATCTTTTTTCACATAATGGCCTCGCTTTCATATTGTATGAATGGTTCAGCCCTAGCACCCATATTCATTGTTTTACCCAATCCCATTATAGCCTGAATATTCCTGATCGTCCAGACATTTCTAGGTCAGGCAAATAGCATTTTAGAATTTGGGCATATAGGCTGACCGTGTGCGCAGCTCCATCTGAAGCGGCGGGAGTTTGTCCCAGCCGAAGGACAGAGGAATTTCAATGGCAATACGGGCGTCCACCTCCAGATTGCTGTCTGCGTTTCCCGGAGTTAGGGGCGCGTTTGACAATCTCATGGAAAGCCCCGACAAGCGGTATTCATAGCATTCCGCCTGTCGCTTGATGTGATAGCCGCCCAGTGGGACTGTCCCCAGCAGATCATCCAGACGGTAAAACACATCATCATAGTCAAGGCTTTCCTGCCAGTTATCGCCGGATAGGGCATAGCCTCCGGAGTACCCCTCGCGTAACCCGTTGTAGGTTTCGTCATAATTGGTGGTGGCCACCGTAATAACCGCCTGCTGGAGTCCGTTACGAACACCCTGAACGATGATCCCCAGCCTGAAAAACTCGGAGATGGCGCATATCAGAAGCAGCAGTCCTAAAATCAGGGTAACCGTCAGGGGTGTGGAACCGCCATTTCTCTGTTTTATAAGTTGTTTCAGCCACATAAGCGCCACCTCCTACTTGTAATAGACTTCGGATTTGCCAGTCGCCTTAGCGCGAAGCTCAATAGGGAAGGAGCCAAAGATGAAAAAACCGATGCCCACCGTATCGGTCAAAATTACCTCAATATCTCCGTTAAGCTGCACTTTCCGTCCGCTGTAATAGTCACAATCCCAGCGAATGTTCGGTTCAAGGCCGGTCTGTTCCCGCATATCGGAGATTCGGGACTCCACACTGGTGCTTCCCTTAATTTCAGCTTCCCGAACAATCTCCGTAGCAAAAATATCAAGCTGCTGTTTTGTCGTAAAGACCGGCAGTAGAGCAACGGCAAAGGCTACCACCAGCAGCAGGCAGAGGATGCCGACGGCAACATCCAGATACCCTTCACCACGCTTTGATTTCAGTGCTTTTCCAAGCATAGTCGCACCTCCTAAAACATTCCCGACATAGCGCCGAGAATCTGATAACCCATGACCCCCATATATAGAAGCAACATACAGCCAAGGAGTAAAAAGGAGAACTTTCGGATTTTGGGTGGACGTTCCATAGCCAGCCGCTTGAGTCTCTGCAATTCAAGTTGCTTCAGGTCATGGGAGAGCATTTGAAAGAATACCACGCCGTCATCGCCACGGAGTACGCCGATCAATCCGCGTACAATGTCGGATAGCATGGCGCTGGACACTCTGGCTTCAAACCGGGTCAGAGCCCCCTCATAATTGCCGGTACGCATATCCGAGGTGGTGATGGCAAGCTCATTTCGCATGGATTTCCCAGCGTTCTTCTGATAATGCTCCAAAATAGAAAGCACGTCACGGCTTGCTTTCAGCTCCTGTACCAGCGTTGACACAAAGCGGGGCAACTCGTATTCTATATCCTGCCGCCTTGCTGTGATGCGCTTTTCAGCTTTGGTGCTTTCCGCAAAGTACACGGCAATCCCGATAATTACAAACACTGGAGATAGAATTGGTGAAAACAGCAGACACGGAATCACACCTAAAAAAACCAGTCCTGCCTTTACAGTTGCTTGTGCCGCATAGACCTCGGGAGTCATGGAGATTTCAGCGGATTTCAGAATGGCGGTCAGCTTGCGCTTTTTATATTCGTCCATGGGCAGAATTTTTGACAGCTTCACCGCCAGTTCCATGATAAAGGCGTCGGAATCACGTGCCTTTTTTCTCTCCCGTTTTCCAAGACTCAGAATAGCCTTGGTTGCCTTATAGGTCGGTACGTTGAGAAGCTCAGTCAAAATAAGATAAAGCCCTGAAGTCAGAAACAGGGCAAAGAGAATTAAAATAATATTTTGCATCGTTATAGCGCCTCCTATCGCTTGTATTCAATGGGGCGCGTGTGCTTGGCAACGGCGGCTACCGACACAAAAATCATTCCGGCGCAGATTGCCAGCAGTATCTTCCCAAAGTCGGTAAACATCAAGGTATGATACCAGTCTCGATTAAGAAAGTACATCAGCGGAATGCTGCCTAAAAGGAGTATCACCATCGTGATATACTCCTTTACCGGTTCAAACAAAAGCAAGTCCAATTCAGCCGATACCACACGCATATCCGACAGTTTGGTCACAATGGACGGCAGGATGCTTTTTAAGTTGTAATCATCCTGACACGCTATGACCGCATCCACCCATTCATGGAAAACACTGTTGTCAATTCCCGCTTTCAATCCCACCAAGGCTTCTGCGGTGTTGGAATTGATGAGCTTTGCCTGTAACAAAAAATTGCGAAAAACCTCGGCAACAGGGGCATTTAAGTAAGGCTGGTTTTCCTCAATGGCACGGATAATCGTATTTTTCCCTCGAAGGTAGCTGGTGGTGATGATGGACAGAGCCGTTTCCAGTTCGGTGTTGATTTGCTTCTTATGCCTTCCCGCGGTCAGCTTCACATAATAGAACGGCAGGAGTGCAAGCCCTGCCGCCAGCACCGGCACAAGAAAGCTATTTTTCATGGTGAGGGCAATCATAGCGCCTACCACAAACAGAAACATAGATAGAATGCAGAGTATGGTGAACTGCCCGCTTTTGCAGGTAATGCGCAAAATCTCCTTGGTCTCAAGAAACAACAGTTTGAGCCCCTTGGGCTGGTTGTTCTTTCGGCTTTTAACAATCCGACTTTTGAGCGTGGTGTTTCGGGGCCTTACATAATCTGCAAGCCCCTCCAAAAAAGAAAAGGGCGATAACGAAAGTAGAATAAAGCCGCCCGTTACCCCCAGTAAAAACGCTGTTATCACAAGTATTGTCACTACGCTAAGCCTCCATTTCCTCTAAATCTTCCAGCAAGTCCTCATAATCCTTATATCGCGTCACGGTATCAGACACCTCTTGCAAGTGGTCCACCATGTCCCGATGCGTTTCCGGTAAGCTTTGGGATGCAATCTCTTTTGCCATATCCGAAAAGCTTCCCAAGAAGCCCCAGCAGCTATCGGTTTCCTCACCGTTTTCGTAAAGTCTAAAGCCGTAGCATTGCCCGGAAAGATAATAGTCATAGCTCTCCACCTCGGATTTCAGCAGCGTATTGGCTTTCTCATAGCTTTCTGGCGTCAGGTCACCGTACTCCTTTACAATGTCTTCTGGAGCTGCGTAAATCCAGCCCACCTGACCGGAATCCCATTCGGCGTGCTGCGCCCCGCCCAAAAAGGAGCTAGTTGACATATGCAGGATGGAATGATCGTAAAGGTTCAGGGGCAGAATAATGTTTTTTTCCGCAGCCAGTGTGTAAAGGTCGGCATTCGGCAGCGTGTCCAAAAGGCTTCCAAAAATCTCCTGCCTGTTTGCGGTAAGCGTTCCGGGAAAAGAAGCCTCATCATACCACTTCTTAAAATAGGGATCGAAACTGCGGAGTTCCCAGCTTCCGGCAGAACGGTCGTATTCCAGCTTTACCTTGTCCGCCTTGCCGGATTTCACAAGTTCAATGACCGTATCCGGGGAAACACTGCTTCGCACCAATTCTTTGAATAAATCATTGGTATCCTTATAGCTGTGCTCATCTCCAATGTTATACCGCCTGTGCCAGCAGACCATGTGACCGAAGCCGTCATAGTCGGTACGGGGATTGAGCAGCTCATCATCCAGCATTATTTGGAGAAGATACGGCTCTTTGTAGGCAACCATGCTCATAAAAACGCACCTCCTTTACGCGATCAAAAGCCGCTGCTGTAAGGTTAGCGGCATCCCGTTCTCCCGAAGTCTTTTGCAAAGCCCATCAGACGGACCGTTTACCTTTTCGTAGTAGCCAATGATTTTTGCCTTGCCGTTCTCCATACAGTTGTCCGTGATGTTGAACCGGTACAGGGTGCGCATCACAGGTGCCCCGGACTTTACGCCCACACACTCAGCAATCTCCATCAGGCGGCGGCTATTGTCCTCCAGTTTTTTGGCAAAGGCTACGATGGGAAAGCCTCTTGTGGCAAGCCCCATGAGGGTGGCATCATCCATGGCGCTGCTCTCCTTGCATAGCGCCGCCATGCGGTAATAAGTATCCTCGCAACCGTTGGCGTGAATGGTCGTCAGGGAGGTATGACCGGTGTTGGCCGCCTTGATGGCTTGCAGGCTTTCCTCGCTTTTCATTTCCGCTACCACAAGGAAATCTGGGTGCATGGTCAAAGCAAGCTCCAAGAGTTTTACCATGGACACCACCTGTTTCGGGTCGTCTGATTCTTTGGTGATAAAATGAATGACATTGTTCAGAACCCTGCCCAATTGATCGCGCTTCACGCTATCGAACTCACGGCAGCCCTTTTCAATGGTAATCAGCCGCTTATCATTGGGTATCTGATCGAGTATCCAGCTCATCAAGGTGGTTTTTCCGGAGGAAGTTGCCCCGGTCATACACATGGACACACCATAATTGAAGAAAACCGACAGCAGATCCAGCATTTCAGCGGTGGCCGTTCCGTAGTTGACAAACTCTTCTTTTTTGAGCTTGCGGGGGTTGACGATACGGATAGATACGGACAATCCCTTGTCCTCATCCACAATGCCGGGAGAGGTGGCGGTAATACGGATTTTATTGGAAAGATGGCCGATCACATATGGCTTCGCGTTATCCAGAATCATACCGGACTTGTGCAACATACGCTTGATGACATCAAGGGCGTGCCGGGGTGAGGTAAAGGACTCCTTAGTAGGCAGCACCTCACCATTTGCATAGATGACCTTCACATCATCCCATTGGTTGATGTTCACCTCCTCCACATCATCACGGTACAGGTACTTGGAAAGAAAAGAAAAACCGGTCATTTCTCCATACAGGAGTTCGGAAAGCTCATCCGGTTCCGTACCGGCCACACCGAGTTGCCGTTCCTCCAGATATTTTCGGATATAGCTGCTGATGAGTGCACGGCTATGCTCCGGATCATCTTTTAGCTGGTCTGCATAGTTCTTGGTGATGTGCTCCTGCACTTCTCTCAAGACCTCAGCAAAGGGGCGCAGGCGGATTTCACCACCCATTAGTCCCGCATTGTTATGTATATTTAAGACATTCTGCAATTTACGTTCTCCTTGCGATTTAAAATGATGTCATGTAAATGTTTGGGCAGACCGCAGCTTTATCAACTCTTGGCCTGCCCACGGCGGCAATGCCGCAGAGTTTGCCGTTTTCATAGCAGACAAGAGAGAAGCGGTACCCGCTTACGGCTACATGAAGATGATGCTCTATCACATAGGCGTTGGCGTCCTTTAACTCTATATACCCGGTGGAGAGCATCAAAACTCCCCCCGGCCTTTGGAGAAGGGAAGCCGAAACGTTGCCTTGCCCTTTGCTTTTTTCGGGGTCGTCGGTACATGGGCAGTTGCTGATGCGGACTTGGATTTGTGTTTCTCCGGTTGTATCCCCAAAATTCGTTCGATTACCATTGTGTATCCAGTACTTTCCGGTTGTACCAGCGGAACCAGCAGAGCAAGTTCATCATATTGCTGTTCCAATTCAGACGCATGGGGCAGCACAAAATCAGCGCCGCCGAGCTGCTGCGCCGCAGCTTCCCAATCCTGTCCTGCTTTCAGATTCCCAACGACGGTGCGGTGGGTATCCTTACGGAATCGGCTGTCCGCCAGCATGGGATTGTGGGTCAGATAGTAGGAGACACCTTTCAGATTGGCGGTTCCCAGCTTCAACACCCTGTCTGCCAGCTCTATGGCTACGATGGATGCCGGGTCTGCTTCAAAGGTTGAGGTACAATCGACGATGATGTAATCCGCCAGATAGCGTAGCAGGACAAAGAATTCCACCGCTCTCTCTCGCGTAATCTGTGGGTAATGCATCAGGCTTTCTCCTGCGCAATACCCCAGCAAGCTGATATAGTCGCTCTTTTCTGTGGGCACACAGGCGTTCATGATAGTGACCTGTGTCAACGCAGGAGCCGTTAAAAGGCTTCCTAGCGAGGTGTCATGTGGGATATGAGCAGGAAGTACGGCGGGGATTACCGGCGTAAAAGGGTCGCAGAATACCACAATAACATTCTTTTTCAATGCCGAAAGTGTAAGGGCAAGTTTTAGGGCAGCGGTGGTTTTACCGCTGCACGGACTGCCCATGACGGCAATTACTTTATCTCCCAGAGGCCATTCGTTTGTCCTAGAGGGACAATCCAACTTATTTTCTTCCATGGTTGCAGCCCCCTTTTATTAGTCCTGCGTGGCTGGAGCATTGCCAATTGCAGACTGATTTTCGGAAACACCGGCGGGAGGCGATGCTTGTGTGCCGTCAAGATTTTCAGTTCCATAGGTTAAGCCCTCGCTTTTTACAGGATATAGAGTCTCCAGCAGCTTGGCTTGCTCGTCCAAGAACTTCTGCGCATTTTCCGCACCGCCACGGTAGACAAGGGCAGCATGGAGTTTTCCCGTCTGCTCCAACTCAGCAAGGAGCCGTGCTTGCTGCGGCGTGGCAAGGACAGTGATCGTGCTGGCAAGCTCGGTATCCTCGCTGTCTCTGGATTGCTCCTGAATATTGCGGTCGTTGCCGCTGCTGTCGGTGGTAGCGATAATCTCTACGTATTGCAGCTCATCGGGAATGAGAGTTTTTCGGGCCTCGCCTACATCGCTGGCAATCAATGAAACAATGTCCCCGCGTTCCAGCTTGCCGGACAATCCTGCTGCAAAGCTCTTGATAGTGACGGAAATCGCCCGGTTTTCGCCGTTCAATTTGCTCAGATACTCATTTTTCAGCATGGGCGTGTCGGAGAGCTTGCTTTTCAGAATATAATCGCCTTTGTAGAGATCGGCATTAGCATACTATACTTACCGATGACATCCCCTTTTTGGTACACCACATCAGAAGGAAGATTGTAGCCGCCTCTTTCCACGACGGCGACCATGCCTGCCGTAATCTGGTCGCCCTTTTTAATTTCAGTAGTCACCCGCACCAGTTCTACCTTTGATTTAAGGGCATCATTGAACATAGGTGTCAATCCAAAGCAGATGATGAGCGCTGTGATAATACACAGCAGTCCCAGCACAATGCGGTTTTTGAGTAAATTCTTCATTCTCGGTTATCCTCCAATTGTTTTTAAGTTGGAAACAGGGTCAGAAACGCCCCAAAAGCAAGAAATGGTGCAAGGGGCAGACTTTCGTGCCCCCTGCAAAAAGCTCGATTCCAAAGCAGGGCGGTCGTAAGTCCCCATATCATCATCCAGATACCGCCCGTTACACCGAGGGCAAAGCCGCTGGCTGCCATGAGTTTTACGTCCCCACCGCCGATCTTCTCTGATTTCAGGGCAACGACCAGAAACGGCAGGGGAGCCAAAAGAAAACCTAAAAGCGCGGGCAGGGGCTGAAAGCGAATCAGCCCCGCCATGGCAACCAGCAAATGCAGGCAGTCGGGAATTTCATAGGTTACAAGGTCAAAGATGCCGGCGACAATCAGAATCTGACAGAGCAGGATACAGCGCAGTGCCGCAGGGGTAAATCCGTAAATGCAGAGAAAAACCGCCGTCACAGCCATGCTGAGAACGGCGGTTTTCGGTGTGGATTGCTTTAATATTCTGCTGGTTGCCTTGTCGCACAGGCTTCCCGCAAACAGTGCAAAAAGCACATAGGCAAGGAAATGGCTCCAACTATCAGCGTTCCAGTTCATCGTCTTGCTCCTGCTGCGCATGGTCTAAAAAATCCGCTCTTGCATCCGCTGTTCCTAAAATAATGCAGTCTAAGATATCACTGTAGATTTTCTGATCTGCAAAACAGGTCCAGCACTCATATACAGAGGTAAGCGGCTCGTTGAGCTGACTCATTGCTTGAAGCTGTCTGTTGGAGAAGCCGTCAAATTCCACCATCCTATTGTACAGAAGGGTAATTGCGGCTTCAAAGCTCATGTTAGATATGCCGCCGATTTCTTTGGAGTGTTTTAGTTGCTCCTGACAATCCGCAAAATTACGTTTTAGATTCTGATGAAATTCTTCCTGCCAGCGTTCCCTTTGCAAAAGCGTTGCTTCATTTTCCTGATAGTAATTGGTAATCTGCTGTTCCATGGTGCGATAGTCCTCCGCCCTTGCCATCTCATCCATGGGTAGCGCATCCCATTGCTCCAATACCTCGGCAATATGCTGTTTGGTGTCCAGCAAGAAACGGTCGAAAGGCTCCATGAGGCCATCCCACAGGGAAACGCCGTTTTCCTTAAACTGTTCATAGGCCGCCGTCAAGGGTCTGGCATAAAACAAAAGAGCCTCCACATCGGAATAGCACTCCGAAAGTGAAGACTCTATATACGTTAAAATCTGCCTTGTCACTGTGATTCTTTCCGAGAGTCCCGCGATATCGCCGTCCCAAAAATGAGCGGTTCGCACAACTTCGTTGAAATCATCGCGGGCTTTGGAAAGCAGTAGCGAAAGCCGTTCCTCAAATGCCATACTATTCCTCCATTTTCTTTCAAGACCTTTACGAAATCACCAGCCTCGGCAAAAAAGTCAAGGAATGCCATAATTTACTTTCTCCTTATTTCATACCCCACTCATCCTGCATACGGTAGGGGTAAATCTGCTGGCTGCGACTAAACCTGAGCATATCCCGGATTTGGTCAATCACGCTTTGATTGTTTTGGTCCTTCGTACACATCATCACCGAACCGAAAATGCCGGTCAGGACCGCAACAACAGTCAGCGCCACATTTCCGGCAATCAGCCAAAGGAGCGCCGCAATAGTACCGCCAAACAGGAAACCGATCAGGCTCTGTAAAAGTTCCCGTTTGCCAAAGCCATTGAATAGCTCATTTTCAGCTTTTACTCCAGTGGGGATGTAAAGGTTTATTTCGTTATTCACACCGATCCTCCTTACGTTTCATAGTAGAAGAATACAATCTCTTTGATTTGCCAGATACATTCGGCAATGACATAGAAAACCACGGCGTTTTGCGCGCGTTTCTTATACCGCGCCTGCTCTTCCTCGGCTGACTGCAGACGGATCATACAGTAAACGAAGCGAAACACCGCACCCAAGCGGATGAGGGAAATGGCCGCCATGGAAATATCGTCAAGGGTTATCATTTCGTCATCACCGCCTTTACTTAACCATGCCCTTTACCATGCCCACAAGCCGGACGGAGTGGTACACATTATTGATGACACCTGCACCGCCACCAGTGGGGACCATGAACTCACTGAGGAATCGTGGGGTTTTGATGGCAAGCATGATGCAGGCAATACCCCAAAAAATATTCATCACGCTTACATTCATCATCATGCCAACTCCCAGCTTGCAAAGGCAAATCTGCACCACCGCTGCAAGGGTGGATTGAAAAAATTTGTTGATATAGGATTTAAACACGCCTTTGTCGCTGTCCAACAATCCGACGCAGGCAAGGGGCAGGCCGATGCGCAGAATCATAATCTCCAAACCTCGCATCAGAAACTGGAAATACAGAACAAAGTAGCATATCACGAAAACCAACCCGAAAATGGCCGTCACCAGTCCAAGAGAGCTGATTCCGTTAACCCAAGCCTGCCAGTCATAGCTCGTGTCTGCGCTGATGGCTGCCATCAGTTCGTCAGTCAGGCTTTGGGTAATCTCAGCAAGCCAACCGTACATGACAGGAAAGCAGACCGCCACAGCAATGGCCTGAATAAAGCGGATGACTAGATAGGCCGGTTCTGTGTCCGGGTCGCCGTCCGTCCACATGACATAGCATTCAAACCCCTTCTTGAGAAACTTGAGGATAATCAGCGACACACCGAAGCCCAGCAGAATATCAAACAGTACGCTTACCATACTGCCGCCGCTTGTCGCCGTCATATATTCGTCGGCATTTAATGCCATAGGGACAAGACTGGTGAGCATTTCATCAATAAATGCCACCGCGCCATTTAGAACCGCAACAATCAGCAGGACAAGAATTGCTTCCAAGCAAAACCACCTCCTTACCCTGTAGGAAATCCCGCAGGGGTGTACGCACATATGGATTACTTTGCCGGGGTTGTTACTTTTATCTGCTGTGATAAGCCTTGAGCACAGTGTCTTTGATTTGACTGTGCAGCTCCGGCGTTATGGGAAAGCAAATATCCCGATACTCCCCGGCATTGGTTTTTCGGCTGGGCATGAATACGCAAGGGCCTTTTTCGCATTCCAAAACGCGCACGCCGGTAATCAAAAATTCGTTATTTAGGCAGACTGTGGCGATGGCCTTGAGCCTGCTCTCATCAGCCAGATGCGCAACGATTTTAGCCGTTACTCTCATAGGTGTTCTCCTCCTGATAAAAAATCTAATATTGTAGTCACGGGTCATCTTACGTGGATTGTCAGTCGCACCGATGAAGTTGTGGTGAGCTGTTCTTCTCCCTCAAAATAGTGGAAGGTCGCCGTGCCGGCATGGCTGCCCTGCGGCAAGTCGGTTTCAACCGTCGCGTATTCTAGCGACTGGTTTGGCGCAAGCAGCGGCGAATTATAGATCACGGTTTCTCCTTCGTCCAAGTCCACCGTAATTTCTACCCGGCAGTCCAACGTGTTGCGTTTGCTGTTTTCAATACGAATGTTTATCCTGCCGTTTTCGAGTATCGGCGTCGCGTTGATTTTGATGTTGAAGTAATCGGTCTCCAGCGGTTCGATGCGGTCAGCCGTGATGCTGCCAACCGCCACAGGGTCGTTGCTGTAAACGACGACCGGTACCCCAATCATATGAATCCATGGCAGTAGCCAGATGACCAGCACCAGCAGCAGAATTAAAATGAAAGGTAGCGGAAAAATACCGGGGAAATCCTTTTGTGTGACGGCAGCAAAGGCGTTTTTTTCGCCAAGTGGCAGATAACCAATGATATCACCGTGACGATGGTCATGCAGCGGGTAACGTTTGCCGCCCGATACCAGAATGCCCTTGAGGGTTTCCTCTTGCTTGACGGGTTTGTTGTAGAGATATCCCGTCAGAACGACGTCATCGTCAGGTAGCGCGGGCAAAAGTGCGTAGGTGTTGTTGTCGACTATCAGCATCACCTCAGGCTTGTGCTGACTATCTGCGGTGTAGCAGCTATTCGAATGTGGTGTGTAGCGCTTGAGCGTTGGCAGCGCTTCTTTTTCCGGCAGGGTGGTTTTTAAATGAAACTTTCGCATAATTCCTCCAATATATTGAGGGCCGCCCGTACAGGCGACCCTCATGTTTTGCTACTGTGCCAGTGCCAGCTCCATGTTCATCGCGTAGTCAAACACTAGCTGCTTGCTGTTGTTCCACTGCTTGCCGTACAGTACCGACAGGCGGATGGGCAGTTGCGCGGGGGCGCTATAGCCGGAATCCAGATTGCCCAGTACCACCCCAGGAACCGATAGGTTTGCATCGTTGATGGAGATGGCGATATTGTTGCGCGTCTGCGCAATCGTCAGGTTGTCCCAATTGGTGAAAGCATTGTTTGCAACCAGACTGGGCGCTCCGCTCGGCACGGTCACACTTTTGCAGGAGACTACCAGCGGTGCGGGGCTGCGCGAGACGACTTTTGCGCCCTGCGTATAGGTGATATCGCGGTCTTCATCGATGACAAATTGCAGCTTGATCGGGATATCGACATCCAGCGTGTTGATGGGCTCTACAATCCCCTGAATGATGACATCCTGTGTGCCTTTGCCATTGACAAGGTTGAAATTGCCATCTGTACTGCCGCCGGTTTCATCGCCGTTATCTTCGTCATCCTCATCGGGGTCAGGCGTGGGATCGGGATCAGGCGTGGGATCGGGATCAGGATCAGTTTCAGGAGGAACTTCATCACCCAAAAGGCTGCCCTTGGCGAGATTCGAGAGCATTGTTTTGTTCGCAATGATGTCGTCAATGACCGCTTCATTTTGTGCAGTATAGTTAAGAACTAGCTTAGCGCCTGTCACGGTTGCGGCAGCATCAAACATGCTTTTGTACTTAGTCGGTTGATCGGTGGTAAGGTTTGCACGAATGTCTATTTCTCCGCTGACGTTTTCGCACTGGTAGAACATATAGCTGGTATTGGTGACGCTGGCGGGAATGACCGACGGCGGTGTGGTCATATTGGTACAGCCCCTGAACATTGACGATATATCGGCCGGGGGATTTTGGGGCAGCTCGGTGCCGCCAACAGCGACGGAGCAACCATAAAAGGCGCTCGACAGGTGCGTGACCG
>DATMYZ010000294.1:0-4410 GCA_035560675.1 Clostridia bacterium | reverse complement strand
CATCGGAAAGAAGCTCGCCGCTGAAGATGGAGATGACATACCGCCGCTTATCTGGCAGCGTGAATATGCCGACGTCGTGCTGAAGACGGTTGAGTTCTCCAGTTTTGTTGGCTACCAGCAGTGAGCCAGGCTTGAGGTTGTGTCGTTCCTCAGCCGGAGACCAGCTTGGAACAGCCGGAAGCAGCGCAGGCAGTTTGTTGCGGCACTGCTGCTTTTCCATGATGCTTATAATGGTGCCGCACACCTCGCTATTGACGAACTCGCCTCTGGCAATGCTCGACAGCAGCCGGCCTGCCTCACCGGCGCACATATAATTGTTTTTGCCCTGCCTAATCGCTTCAAAATCCAGCATTTTTCGCATCAGTGTGATATGTTCATACCCCATCTCGTGGCAAAATGCATTGAAGCGGTCTATGCCAATCAGATCCATAATCTGATTGGTGGCTGTGTTGTCGCTGACCACAATCATCAGCTTGGCCAGTACCGCCAGCGTGGGCGTGTAGTCAGGGTCTAGCTCACAAAGAATCCCAGTGCCGCCGACGCGGTTTTCTGCCGCAAGGGGGATGGGCTTATTCCAGTCCAGCCGACCTGTCTGTACATCCTTAAGCAACAGCGCCAGCATAGGAACCTTTATGACACTCGCAGAAGGGAACACATGGTCAGCATTCATTTCAAAGACTTCGCCGCTATCCATATCCTCAATATAAACGCCGAATAGGCCGCTGACGCTGGAAAGCAGTTGAGTGATGGCGTCTTTTGGAATTCTCCCCATTTAAAAGCCTCCTTTACAGAATAAAGCTTGCAATGATGACAACGAGCAGCGTGCTTGGAATGATAGCCATATACGCTAGTTTAAGCATTGCCTTAACATTTTTAGAGTGTGCAAGGCCCATCTGCCCGATCATATCCAGGCCCGGATAGGCATAGGACGTAATCTGATGGCCAACCAGCACGATCATAGCCCAGAGCTGCATCGAAATACCCATACCATCGAGGAAGGGGTTAAACAGCTTGTCGATCATGACTGCTTGCGCGACTGCGGCACCGTTGATGCCAAAAATGCCGATCAGGGTCGTAATCATCGCAAAGCCGGCCTTGCCACCCACCGAGATATAGGGCTGCACCATGCCGACCAAAGCGTCGAACGCGCCCGAGGCGGTGACAAAGTTCAGGAACGGGTTAAACAGCAGGAACATGAAGAACAACCAGAAAAGCTTGCCGCAACCTTCCATAATGGCATCGAAGATCGCACCTGCGGACATTTTGCCAGCCAATCCTGTCACCAATGCCGCAATGATCATGACCAATATGACAAACGAAGCGCCACCTTTGGCGATAATGCCATAAATCACCAACAGCGCCATTGAAATAAGGAATGCTGTCGTCGCGTTCTTAGTGGCCAAATCAGGGGTATAATTGGGGTCGAAGGCCAAGTTTTCGCTGCCAAAATCCTCTTTGCCTTCGGTTTCTTTCTGTACCTTGAGTGCGATAAAATAGGTGCCAATCCACATCACCACAGCAATTGGCAAACCGGCGCACAGAAGAATCTGCGGATAACTTAGTCCGGTAATGCCCATCATTGTGACCATCGGGGGGCTGAATGGGCTTAAAAACAGGCCGGTTTGCCCTGCGCCCTGAAAAATAACAGCAAGGGTCGAAGGGGTGAGCCCCACCGTGGCAACCAGCGGAATGACGATGGGTGCAATAATCGCGTTAGAACCGGCCAGCGTGCCCAGAAGGGTGGTCAGCGTGACCGAACATACCATGGTAGAAGCAATGGCACGCTTTTGTGTCTTGACGCCGATTTTACGCATCAGCACATAGACAATGTTAGTGGCGACGCCGGTCTTGCGCAGTACCATGCCAAGACCAGAGCCAAGCATGATGATAAAGCCAACCAATGCAAGGAAGGAGCCCATTGATTCATAAATGATGGCTCCCAGCTTACCGATTGGTTGCTGGGTCATGATAGCCCCTACAAGAACGCAGATGGCAACGTTGACAATCGGGTGCATATCTTTCTTAAAAGCGAGAACGATGTACAGCAGCAGGGGAAACAATCCAAGAATGGGCGGCAGGTTGAAGATCATAGAAATTCTCCTTTCAAAATGTCAGACTAGATAGATGAAACGGTTGAGGCGGTGTGGGAAAATCCCCCCTTCTTATAAAATGGACATTTAGAACCTGTATCCAAAATGCAAAATGCAAAGTTGGTAAAAAAATTTTCGGTGAGAATTGAAATTTGCCAATACGCGGTTGCTTTATTCTATTGATGACACAAGACACAGCCCGAGCGCTCCTGCGTTTGCACGCCATCTAAAAGTGCCGGAACGCCGTTGACAAACACATGATAGATGCCTTGCGGCTTCACAACAGTATCGGTGTATGTGCAACAATCTTTAATCGTATGACAATCAAACACAGTTAAATCGGCCGTTTTACCGGGTGCGATGATACCTCTGTCAGACAGACCGAGGATGTGAGCGGGCAAGCCACTGACCTTATAAACAGCGTCTTCCACCGACATGAGCTTTTGCTCGAACACCGTCTGAAAAAAACGCGGGAAGGTTCCGAAATTGCGCGGGTGCAGATGTGATGCTCTTGCGATATCGTCGTACGCGAAACTGCTGCCGTCGCTGCCAACCGCAACATCCATGTCCTTCATGATAGCGAACACATCGCCGGAATCCATTGAAGAATAAATGCACGAAACCGATGTGTCGCATTGATGTAGACATTGCGCGACCATCTGCTCGGGAGAAATGCCCCGTTCGTTTGACAGTTCCGCGATGGTTTTTCCCTCCGCTTCGGGCATATACCCGTGTGTGGACGAAATCATAACCGACTTTGGGCCGCCGCGGCGGTCCATCTCTGCGGCGATATCTGCAAGCAGCCGCTGCTCAGGATTTTTTAGCCGCGCCAACAACTCCTGTGCGCCGCCGTCATGTGCCCAGCCCGGCGCCAATGCAGATAAACCGGTGGAAGAAGCGGTATAGGGGTATTGGTCGCAGGTGATGTTAACGCCTTCGGCCTGCGCCGCGTGGATGAGGGCGAGTAGCTCTCCGGCGCGGCCCCACTGCGCCTTTCCCATTAGCTTTAAATGAGAAATCTGTGCGTGGACACCGGATGCCTTTGCCACGGTGATGATTTCTTTGATGGCATCGAATACCCCGGGGGCCTCGTTGCGCAGGTGCACGCTTAAGATGGCCTTGTGTCGTGCCAGCACGCGAGACAAGCCGATCAACTCTTCCGCATCGCCGTAGCTGCTGGGCGGGTAAATTAGCCCTAGGGACATTCCGAAAGCACCGTAAGAAAGCTCTCGGTCGAGTACAGCTTCCATTTGTGCTTGTTCCACCGCTGTCGGACGTCGCATGCCAAAGCCCATAACGCTGCCGCGAAGTGTGCCATGCCCAATTAACACACCGTAGTTAATGGCTGCGCCGACTTCGGCCACATGTCGGCGATAATCCTGCGTGGTATCGTCGGTGAGCGGAACCAGCTCTACTGTGCTCGGCAGCGCCGCGTGATAAAATGCGATCAGCTCTGCGCGGAAGCGGCCGCTGAGCGGGAGTGCCGAAATGCCGCAGTTGCCGGTGATCTCCAGCGTCACGCCCTGAAAAAGCTTGCTTTGAGGCGCGCTAATTCGGTTAAACGGCGCTGTATCGGAATGCGTATGGATATCAATAAAGCCGGGCGCAACAATCATGCCGGCCACATCCAGTTCCTTCTGGCCGCGTTCCTCGCAGTGCGTTGGAAGTGCCGCTATTTTTCCGTCTTTTATGCAGACGTCCGCTTTGCGGGGCAGCACGCGCGTACCATCCACCAATGTTGTGTTTCTCAAAATAAAGTCGTACAAAATGTAACCTCCTAAACTTTTTCCGAATCACTCGGGGCAAAAAAACAAAAAGAGCCCCATAAAATGCATATCAACTGCATATTCATGGGACCCTATTCAATCAAAGGAAAGGGGAAACCAATCCTCTTTGAACAAAATCGTAATATGATTAAGTTTTTACGGCAGCAAGATAATTTTCCAGCTTACATCGCGCATCCTTCAAAATGGATATGATTGCGCGGCGCGAATCTCCCATATAGCCAGACAAAACGAAGGATGCCATATCATCAATATCATGGAGCAGGTTTTTTCCAACAAAATGCTGTGTGAGAAAATCGCTTGTCAGCGGCAATATTGTGTTGAACTCAACCTCGAGTATTTCGCCGCCCGGCACTTGGATCACAAAAGAACCCACCAACGACTGGTGCACTTTTGTAATCGGATTTTTGGCGCCTGTCTTTGACAAACCCACCACGCATATCCGATCTTGAGGCAGTGCCACTTCGGTAATTCCCTCCTCAACCCATCAGGCATCATGCTTTCTATGATGTTAGAGCTATTATACTGCTGCGCAT